>JAZGGS010000476.1:0-3916 GCA_036480595.1 Ignavibacteriaceae bacterium | reverse complement strand
GGATACAGTTCTATCTCTTCAGGAATGATTCCATATTCATAGTCATCATCAACATTAACAGGATTACCATTTTCATCAATTAGCATTATGGATTCGTATATTGTGGTCTGCCCGTGGTAAGTAGCCGTAAAGTACATCTTTTTTCCATCGGGTGTTAAAGTTGGAAAACCTTCCAACCTGTCAACATAATTACCCGCAAAGTATTGTGTGTCTGCGTAAAGACAAAAGTTTAATATATAAGGAATTGTATACCCACTTGGATTTGTGGAATCAGCATATCGAACAATTATATCATAGTTCAGATAGAATTCACCGTTTATAGTTGTATCTATACGGGAACCCTCGTAATAAACTTTCTTGTAGGAAGGAGAAACATAAATTCCCAAATCAGAAGCAAACAATAATGTTGGTGTTGGCCAGCTTTCTGCAGGTCCCCAGGTTTGGGTCTGCTTATCCCAATAGGAAATGTGCGAAGTTGTGCTTCTTAAAAATATTAGTGTTGTATCGTTAGGTAATACGCATCCTCCCTCTGCATATGCAGGACTATTTATATTAGGTCCACAGTTAATAGCAGGTCCCCAGTCATTTGCTACACTGTCCCAATCGGAATAGTATAAATCCCAACTCGGAAAAAACCAGGTAAAGAATAGTCTTTTTCCATTTGGTGAAATAGCAGGATAGCGGGCTAAGTGCTGGTTTATGTGACTTGGCAAGGAGTATGGCTCTGTCCAACTCGTATCACCCCATTCTGTTACTGCAAGCCCCTCAAAATATAATTTCTGCTTGTCAAAACTAATGGAAGGACTCTGAGACCTTGTTGCCCATTCACTTATTACTGCTACCTTTTCAGGTATGCTCCATACCTCGGGAGCTAAGGGGTATTGAGCGTTAATACATTCTGGTTCAACAATGAAGAGAAAGCAACAGGTAGCAAATACTTGTTTTATAATACAAAAGTTCTTACTACCTACAGTTTGCAACAAGAAGGGAAAATAACATTTTATAAATTTAAAATAACTTACAGACATACCCGCATTCTCCCTTAATTATTATCCTCAAGTAATTTTTAATTTAACATAAAAGATAAAATACAAAATGTCAATCAATCGAGGGATTTTCAAATAAAAAAATAATAAAATCACTACTGTCTAAAGTGGATTTTAGATTGAAGTATTATTCAAAATTAGTAATTTTATCTTTCCAATTTCAGACAATTATAGAAGGATAATCTTATAATGAAATTCTTAATTACCGGCGGTGCCGGTTTTCTCGGAATAAACTTAGTAAGGCATTTAAGAAAAAACGGGCACGATATTGTTTCGTTGGATATAGTAGAATTCGATTACCCCGATGTTAACGATGAGATAACAATTATAACGGGTGATATTAGAAATAAAGAAACTGTAGATAATGCAGTTGAAGGTGTGGATGTAGTAATTCATACTGCGGCGGCACTCCCTCTTTACACACCGGAAGAGATCTTCTCCACCGATATTGAAGGGACAAGGAATCTGCTGGAAGCGGCAGAAAAACATAAAGTCGATCGCTTTATTCATATCTCTTCAACTGCGGTTTACGGAATACCCGATCATCACCCGCTGCGGGAAGATGATAAACTTGATGGTGTGGGACCATACGGAGTAGCAAAAATAGAAGCCGAAGAACAATGCCTAAAGATTAGAGAGAAAGGAATGTGTGTCCCTATTATCCGTCCTAAATCTTTTATTGGTCCGGAAAGACTTGGCGTAATCGATCTGCTTTACGATTGGGCTAAAGATGGTCATGGTTTCCCGATGATTGGGAACGGCAAAAACCGTTATCAATTGCTCGATGTAGAAGATCTTTGTGATGCAACGTATCTCTGTGCCACAAAAGACAGACACGCAGTAAACGATACATTCAACATAGGAGCAAGAGAGTACACAACAATGCGGGAAGATTACCAGGCAGTGTTAGATTACGCCGGCTTCGGAAAGAAAATAAAAGGGCTCCCTGAAAAACCGATCATCTGGACGTTGAGGATTTTGGAATCATTAAAACTTTCACCGCTTTATAAATGGGTTTACGAAACTGCTTCAAAGGATTCGTTTGTATCGATTGAAAAAGCAGAAAAAATTCTTGGGTATGATCCTAAATTTTCAAATAAAGATGCACTAATCAGAAACTATAAATGGTATGTTGAACACTTTGATGAGTTTAAAGATAAATCCGGTGTTTCGCACCGCGTACCATGGAAACAGGGAGTTTTGAGATTTGCAAAGATGTTTTTTTAATATGAAGATAAATTTTATAATGAAGGTTTAAAATGGCTGGGAAAAAAGATTACTTAAAAGAAGTTGTAGAACATATCGATATTAAAAAGCATAACGTTGTTCCTTTAGTTGAGGCAATGGAGAAAATGGCTTTCTCAGCAAGAGACCTTAACCGCGCTGCGCAGATTTATGATAGGATGATAAAGGATGAAAACTGCGGAATAATTTTAACTCTCGCAGGAAGCTTATTCAGTGCCGGTTTGAAGAAAATTGTTTACGATATGATAATGAACAACATGGTCGATGCAATAGTCTCTACAGGCGCAATTATGGTTGACCAGGATTTCTTCGAGGCACTCGGCTTCAAACATTATAAAGGTTCCAGGTTTGCAGATGATAAGGAACTAAGAGAATTACATATCGACAGGATTTATGACACTTACATTGATGAAGATGAGTTAAGAATTTGTGATGATACCTGCGCAAAAATATTTAATGGGCTTGAGCCAAAACCTTATTCATCGCGTGAACTTTTATATGAGTTTGGGAAATACCTGGAAAACAACGGCGGACCTAAAGTTGACGACTCGGTAATTTGGACCGCATATAAAAGGGATGTTCCAATTTTCGTCCCTGCTTTCTCCGATTGTTCCGCAGGATTTGGTTTTGTGGTGCATCAAACTGAAAATCCGGATAATCATGTTTCTTTAGATTCTGCAAAAGATTTTGTTGAGCTTACAAAAATTAAACTCGCCAGCAAAGAAACCGGAATATTTATGATTGGCGGCGGAGTACCGAAAAACTTTACGCAGGATATTGTTATAGCTGCAGATATTTTAAAAGAAAATGCGCCGGTGCATAAATATGCAATCCAGATAACTGTTGCAGATGAGCGGGACGGTGCGCTTTCAGGTTCAACACTTAAAGAAGCAAGCTCCTGGGGAAAAGTAGAAACAACCTTCGAGCAGATGGTTTATTCCGAAGCCACTATTGCGCTGCCGTTAGTAGCCGGTTATGCTTATCATAAAGGAAACTGGAAAGAAAGAAAGCCAAGGAATTTTCAGAAGATATTTAAAATAATAAAAACTCCCTCTGTCCTGTAGCATTTCATCTACTACAAAGCGGGCAGGCCAAAACGGGAATTAAATATTATTATATTTACTGAAGAAAAAACAGTTTAAACCGGCTTTATAAATATTATAAAATTGAATTAGTATAATGTCAAAAATCTCTGTATCAATAATTGGATACAATGAAACGAAAAATTTAGAGAACTGTTTAAAGTCGTTAAGCTGGGCAAATGAAATCGTATTTGTGGATTGCGAAAGCAGTGATAATTCAATTGAGATTGTAAAACAATTTACCGATCGTATCTACAGCCGTCCGAATTTAACCAATTTAAATATTAATAAAAGTTTCGGCATTAGCCAATGCAAGTTTCCCTGGGTATTATATCTTGATCCGGATGAAAGGATACCGGAGGAAACAGCAAATTGGATTCTTAGCGAGATAAAAAATCCCGCTTCCGATGCTTATTTCTTTCCCAGGAAAAACCATATTCTCGGAAGCTGGTTAAAACATGGCTCTCAATATCCTGACTACCAATTGCGTTTATTTAAAAAGGAGAAGTCCCATTTTCCCTGCGAACACGTACATGAACGTTT
>JAZGGS010000475.1:0-4017 GCA_036480595.1 Ignavibacteriaceae bacterium | reverse complement strand
AACCTGGAGCAGTTTTATTTTTTAACGGATTCTCTTACAGCAAAGGTAATTGATGAGCTGCCTGATGACCAGGATAAGATACTTTTAACACAAAACCTTGGTGAGCAGTATTCACTCTTTTCAAATCAAATTAAAACTACTTTTATTAAAAACGGGAAAAAAGTCCTCGATTCTCCGCCGGAAAAATTGAACATTCCACATGTTAATATAGTAATAGAAGGTGCAGGGGTGGAGTATGCAGAGATGTTCAGGGATGGATGGTTTGGCGCTCATTATGTTAAACGGTATTGCGTTCTTTACGGCAACTATCTTCAATCATTTTCAGCAGAAGGGAAAAGGGAGTTCGAGTTTTCAATAGTTGATACGGTGAAGGTTGAAGATATTAAATATTTGGAGAGCGGATCATTCCCATTTACAACAGGTAAAATTCCTCCAGAGCCGTTTCTATCCGGTATTGTAGAGCCCCTTGTTGCAATCGGGGTTGCTGCAACGGTTGTAATTCTCTTCTTTTCCGTACGCAGCAAGTAAGTAATTTTACCTTTGAAGCAATATCAATTTTGATTAATATTAAAAGTTAAAATTTTTATATTAAATAAGTTATAATGAAACAACTAAGTTTACTTTTACTGATGATGGTAGCCGTCTGGCGATGCTCTTCATCAATTAATACAACCGAACTTGGACCCGAAGAACGGCTTAATTATGCAGTAAGTCTCTACGAGGAAGAAGATTACGAGGATGCGCTGAACGAGTTTCAGTCGCTCCTGCTTCAATATCCCGGAAGTATTATTGTTGATGACACACAATATTATTTGGGAATGACAAGATACCAGCGTGATGAATATATTGTTGCAGCTTACGAATTCAGCAAGCTTATAAGAAATATGCCTGCAAGTGAATTTGTTCCTAAAGCGCAGTATATGCTGGCTGAAAGCTACTATCAACTATCACCAAATTTTAATCTCGATCAGCAGTACACTATAAAAGCTGTTGCAGAATTACAGGCATTTATAGATTACTTTCCGCTTAATGAAAAAGTGGTTGAAGCTGAAAATCAAATTAATGAGTTGAATGTAAAACTTGCTAAGAAAGAATATCAAACTGCAATTATTTATGAAAAGCTAGAATACTATAATGCCTCTATTAAATATTTAAACAATGTAATAGAAACTTACCACGATACACCGTACGCTGTTATGGCTTCTTACAGGAAAATATTATTGCTGATGGAACGTGAGAGGGAAGATGAAGCTTTTGCCGAGATGAAAAAATTCTTGCTGTTGTATCCTGATGATGTAAACTATGAAGAGGTTGAGGAGATGAAGAACTCACTTGATGCACAACTTAAAGGGAACTTTTCAGTTAACTGATGGCTAAAGAAAAAGTGGTAAAAGAATCCCATGTAATGATGACGGAGCTGGTGCTGCCTAACCATACTAACCAGCTTGGTAATCTGCTTGGCGGACAATTGATGCACTGGATAGATATATGCGCTGCATTAAGCGCTGCAAAACATTCTCAAGAAGTTTGCGTCACTGCATCGGTAGATAAGATAGATTTTCATCACCCGATAAAACTCGGCGATGCAGTAACTATTTGTGCATCTGTTAACAGGGTATTTAATACTTCTATGGAAGTGGGTGTAAAAGTTTTTGCTGAATCATTTATTAAGGGTACCAAAATTCATTCTAATACTGCTTTTCTTACTTTTGTTGGTGTGGATGCAGATGGTAAACCGGTTAAAGCAGCAAATGTAATACCTGAAACTGATGAAGAAAAAAGGCATTATGAGGAGGCACTTAAAAGGAGGGAATACAGACTTAAAAACAGGAAGAAATTATAGTTTTTTAATTTTGTTCCTAATCCTTCCGCAAAATATTTCTGCACAAATTCCCATCAATGGTTTTTGTGAGTATAACTCATACCAGGTTCCGTCAGGTTATGAGCACTGCCTTCCTGTGGATATTAATAGCGATTCTTATTCGGAAATTATCCTTTACTCTTCTTCTAAAAAGAAGATAGCTATTGTTAGCGGTTTAATGAGTAGGAATAACCTGTTAATTAAAGAATACCCTTTGCTATTCGAAATTTCACAGCTCGAGCCGCTAAAAAATAAGGACAGGTATGTTTTTTCTTCACGGCAAAATCGTTTGATGGGTCTTCTTAAAATTTCCGGTGATGAAAAGCCCAATATAATTTCAAAACTGGATTTCGATTCTTTCCCCGAAAATGTAGATGTTGGAGATGTTAATAATTACGGCGTCGAAGAATTTCTTATTTCGGGCAGCGGTTTCGATGGTATCTCCCTTATCTATCAATACAAGGGAAGACTTGGCGAAAGCAAAATTGTAGGTGGTTCAAGTTTTTGTTTTTCAACACTTATAGATTTAAGTAATGATGGATTTTACGATATTGTAACATGTAATCTTCTTGAAAGCTCTTTACAGTTTTATTATAACGATGGTGAAGGAAATTTTAATTTGATGCGTTCGCTGCCATCAGATAAAAAATTCTACGGTATTAACAGTTATGATGTTGATAATGATACTTTTGAAGACCTGGTTGTTTCAAATTCCGGTTCTATTACAATTTTGTATGGTGATTTTCAATCATCTTATAAAGAAAAGGTTGTTATAAAGGTTAAGCATATTCCCGAAGAGGTATTGCCGGGAGACTTTAACCAGGATGGTTTTACAGATCTTGCATACGTGGATTATACAAATGGTGCCCTCTCTGTAATTTTTGGTAATGATGGCAGAGAATTTTATAAGGAAGTTCTTTATAGAAAAAAAGATGGCTTAACAGATGTTCATCAGAGTAATAACGCATTATGGTTTTTAAGTGACGACGGGCAGTTATTTTCAATTGAGAGATTTGACGGTTTCACCAAAAATGTAAATTTTGTTCCCGCTGTTAACCCAACAGCAATTCAGCATTTTGATAATGCTGAAGATGGAGTAACAGATATATGTTTTATTGATAGTTACAAAAGCGAATTGAATCTCTTAATAAGAGATGAAACGGGAATACCTTCTCTCTATTATACCATACCGGTCTCCTCAGATCATAAAGAAATTATTGCTGATGTAACAACTTCAGAAGTTAACATCTTCTATTGTTTTACAAAAGGAAGCAGACTGCTGGAGATAATAAAAACAGATTTTGAAAATGAAATTATTGAACGGAAGCAGCTCTACTCCCCGGGAGATATCCGGGATCTGAAAGTGAAACGAGTTGATTCTACATCGACAAATATTTTTATTACATACAACAACAACAACAGGTTTGTGCTGGGCAAATTTGAGTACAGGGATTTAAGCGTAACTTTTAAGGAGTACCCGTTTGTTGACAGGAACGTTCTTCATTCCGAGCTTATTGCTGCAGAGGAGCCCATCATCTATTACTGGAAGGAATATTCTGATACACTTTATTATAAAAAAGCTGTTATTAAAACCGGTCCGAATGAATATGATAATATTATTAGTCTTGCTAAAACCGACTCAGTGGTTTTTTCAAGCATATCTGCTGATCTGGTGAATAACGGTTCTTCGGATGTTATTAGTGTAATTAGAACCGGCGAGAGTAATTTTAGTCTTGTTTCCGATAGCTGGATGCCGGATGTTTCATTTCCATTAATTTTTCCTGAACGGCTGAACATAAAAGATGAAAATCAACTATTTTTCAGTTTTATAAATTCCGGAAGTGAAAAAAATCTTATTGTTTATTCGCCGGGGCAAAAATCTTTAGGTAAAGTTGATCTTTCCAACACAAGTAAAAGATTAAACTTTACAAAATTATTTGATTCGGTTGATGCTGCTGATTATTTTATAGAGAGTATTTTCCCGGGTAAGTATCATTTTGTATTTTCAAACAAACGCGAAGGTTGCATATCTTTAATTCAGCTAAAAAAATAGTACCCGTCTTAGTTTTTATTTTATTCATTATTATTCCAATAAGTTTTGCGCAGCAGCTTAGCATGGAAGAATTGGATTCTCTCTATTACAGGTTTATCCAGGT
>JAZGGS010000474.1:0-3188 GCA_036480595.1 Ignavibacteriaceae bacterium | reverse complement strand
CAAGCTATCCTGTTCAGGCAACTCGTGGTTGTCCATACACCTGCAATTATTGCTGTATAACCTGGTTTTATGAAGGAAGCTATGAATTCAGACCTATTGAGCATGTTGTAAGGGATATTATTGCCACGAAGTCAAGATACATACATTTTGTAGATGATAATCTTATGGAAAATCCCACTTATTCTAAGAATCTATTCAGGGCAATGAGTGATTTGAATATAATTTGGGGAGCCCAGGTTACCATAAATATTGCGGCTGATTCAGAGATGCTCAAACTTGCTTATCAGGCGGGTTGCAGAATGGCAGCAATAGGTGTTGAATCATTATCTCAATCTGTCCTAAATGGTTTAGGAAAAACTTTTAGCAACGTTACTCAATACAAAGAAGCCATACTGAAGATCCAAAGTTTTGGTATAGCTGTACACCCTTTAATTATTTTTGGATTAAACGGAGAAGATGATGATACGTATAGGAGGACCGTTAATTTTTTATCAGAATTAAATGTTCCTGTTGCAGAATTTTTTATAAATATCCCTTATCCTAAAACAATTAATGGACAACATTTATTAAAAGAGGAGAAAATTATCGATACGGATTTGTCACATTATCGTGATGGATATATAGTATTTAAGCACGATAATTTATCAGGAGAGAGGATACTGGAAAATTATTGGAAAACTTTACGTCATTTTTATGGTCTTAAAAATATTCTTTCAAGAATAATAAAAGGGAATTACAAAAATAAGTTCATACATTTAATCAATGCCCTGAATTATTGGATAAAAATAAAACGTGGGATTATTCCTGTGTATTTTGGAAAGGATAATGATATACCGGTTTAAAATCAATTATGAATATTAAACGTCTTAGAAATAAAAATATATTTGTAACAGGTGGTACCGGTGCCCTAGGTCAATCTTTTTGCACCGAATTTGTAAAAAATGGAGCGAACGTTACATTTAGCTGGTATAAAAACCAGAAGATAGCAACGAATCTGCTCGGTCGCTTAAAAAAAATTAATCCCAACTGCCACTCAATATTTCTCGATATAACAAAAAAGCAGCAAGTAAAACAAGCTGTTGGCGATCTTATAAAATTGATCGACCGAATTGACATTCTAGTAAATAATAGTGGTATATCAGAAGCGCTTCCGTTTGCATTTATTGAGGAAAATGATTGGGAAAAACTAATGAATGTCAATATTAAAGGTACATTTCTGGTAACAAGTTCTGTGCTACCACATATGGTGCGACAACGCAGCGGTAAAATATTGAATATTGGCTCAATAGCTGGTACCCGGATGATAGAAGCTCCCGTCCATTACTGTACAAGTAAAGCAGCATTAATCGGCTTCACACAATCGCTGTCAAAAGAGGTAGGGCGATACAATATACAGGTAAATTGTCTCGCACCAGGTTTATTAAATAAAGGTGTCGCAGAAAAATTACCTCCCAACAAACTTGAAACGTATCTTGAACAAACAGCTTTGGGCAGAGTAGGTACCGTTGAAGAGGCTGCAAGATGTGCCGCCTTCCTAATATCCGATAAAAATAGTTATATGACCGGTAGTATTATTAGCATGGATGGTGGTCTATAGTGAAAGATTATTGTATTGTCTTTGGTGCTTCCGGTGTTTTGGGTTCAGAAATCTGCAAATTACTGGCAAATGCTAAAATACCAGTTGTGGGAGTGTATTATAAGAATAAAAATGCGGCCCAACATTTAAAGCTTTCCGGAAAAAATAAAATTATTTGTTGTGATGTAACGAACGATGAAGAATTAAAAAAACTTGTAATAAAACTAGATCCCAAAATATCATTGGACAGTATCGTGATTTCTATAGGAGCGTGGCCAGAATATATCTCGGAAAATGAAAACCACACAATAAATAATTCAATCGAAAAAATCGATTGCTATGATTATGCTCAAATGTTTGAGTTAAATACCTACGCTATTCTTAAAATCTGTAAAAATCTGGTACCACTGCTCAAGAAAAATAAAAAGGCTGGTAACATCATCATTATTGGTTCGTTGAATGGTCACAAATTAATACCTTCGCCTGTACATTTTGCGGGAAGTAAATCAGCGTTAAAGGGAGTAACAGAATCATTGGCTAAAGAATTAGGTAAATATAATATTTGTGTCAACTTAATATGCCCTGGTATACTGGAAAGCCCCCACCTGAAAATTATCGACAAAGATCTGAGAGACTCATATCTTAAACATACAGCCTATGGTCGTTTTGGAAAACCTGAAGAAATTGCTGAAGTTGTAAACTGGTTTGTTGAGGGAAACACATATATTAGTGGACAATCAATAATTCTGGATGGAGGACTTTAACCGATGAGATTTATACTTATTGACAAAGTGACTAAGCTTAACCTGGGTAAATCCATCACTGGTGTTAAATGCATCACGTCCACGGACGATGTAATGCATGACCATTTCCCGGGAAAACCTATTATGCCAGGTTCTCTTCTGGTGGAAAGTGCTGCCCAACTATCGGGTATGTTACTTGAATTGAGTGAAAATCAAGATGAATCAACTCCTATTAGGCGATCTGTTCTGGTACAAATTGAGAAAATGAAATTTCATGAATTTTCCAAACCAGGGGATCAGCTGATAATAAATGCAGATATAATTTCCAAGTTGCCCGAAGCTGCAAAAGTTCGTGTAGCTATTAAATGTGAAAATGAAATGCGTGTAAACGGAACATTAAGTTTTAGTTTGATTGAACTTGATACCGAGGAAATAAACAAACAGCGTAAAATGATCTATACGCTTTGGACAGGAGAGTTGGAGCAATGTCCTCTGATCAGATAAAAATAATTGCCTGCTCGTCCCTGATATCTGATAATCAAAGGCATTCTCTTAGGACGCTTGTAATACCATATTTGAGAGATCCCAAGGTTATAAAATTGATGAGCGTACAGGATCAGTTAAGTGTAATCTGCGCATGTCAAGCGGTTAAACAGGCAGGGCTGTCATCGGATGAGCTAGACAACAAGACCGGAATATATATAACCGTTGGCTATATTTCCTTTGATGATATGGATTTAAATGTATTGAGTAAATACAGCGAAGAAAAT
This sequence comes from Ignavibacteriaceae bacterium, assembly GCA_036480595.1. Lineage (GTDB taxonomy): Bacteria > Bacteroidota > Ignavibacteria > Ignavibacteriales > Ignavibacteriaceae > JAZGGS01. Next base: position 99 of record JAZGGS010000474.1, on the reverse strand, counting down.
TTTCTGTTTTCAATAAAACGATTTTCTAAGGAAGCAATTTATCAATTGAATCCGCTTTTAACCTTTAAATGTTTACCAAATATGGCTTTGTTTCATGTT
>JAZGGS010000473.1:0-2656 GCA_036480595.1 Ignavibacteriaceae bacterium | reverse complement strand
GGACCATTTCTTAAATCCCAGAAATTACCTTGCCCTAAACTTTGAACTGATAAAAGAAGATAACTGATGAGAAAAAGCAACGTGATGCGCATTATATCCTCCAACAAAATTAATCATGGAACTATTTATTATACAGCCGCCTAGCCATATAACCTAGGCTTATACTGATTTAAAGTTATCATATAAACCCGTTTCAATTGCGTAATACTGTAACTTTAAAGTAGCAATATTACTTTTATTAAATTCTTAGTTTTCTTTATAAATGATTAAAAATAAAACAATAATTATCATATTTATCTTGGTTCAATGATTATATCCATCACGAATTGCTTCATAATATATTGCATTATAATTGTCATATCCAACTTTATATGAATTCATCTCCAGCTAATCCCCGCCTGAGGCGGGTAAACTTATCCACCAAATCAGGACATTCCCCAGCCAGTATTGTAGTTGAGAAAGGGGATTGCATAAATGCACTTGCAAATTAAAACAATGTCCGGTTAATCTCAATTGTTGTCTGGTTATATATTTTCATCATACTTTAACATTACATACTTTTTTTGTGTTTTCATTTCAATAAAAAAAATTCTTTATGAATAACCGGGAGTTTCCTGTACTTAAACCTGAACTTGAACTTTAACCTGAACTACCTATGCGTTCAAGTACAAGTTTATGATTAGGATTATAAGAAAGTTTTTATGGTAATATGTGCTTGCATTCATCCAGTTTTGGACTGACATTTATTTGATGGTTATCACACAATGTAAAAGCATTCGCAATAGTGTACCTGGACTTAGTTAATATTTGCAATTCATAAAATTTTTTTCCATTTTGAATAAAGGGCTCATATACAACTATTTAAGCCGTGTTAAAAATTAAAACCAGGGAATTGTATGAAATCTAATTCCATATTTTTATTTGCAATCACTTTTCTCTTAATTTCTTCAATCTTTCCTCAAAACAATAATATAAAACCATATGTAACAATTGGGATTTTGTTAGATGGAAGATGGGAAGGTGACAAAGTAGCACTTGATGAGTTAATCTTACAATGTAATGAATTATTAAGCGGGGAGTTCAATATAAAATTTCCGGAAAATAAACTCCTTTCCGGTGATTGGGATCTGGATAAAACAAACAGCAATTTATTACAACTACTAAACGATCCAGAGGTTGATATTGTTATTGCTTATGGTGAGATCTCAAGCAGATTGGCAGTTTTTACACCCAATTTACCAAAACCTGTAATTGCTCCTGCTGCCATCAACGCAAAGCTGCAGGGAATGCCAATAAAAAACGGTACGAGCGGGATTAACAATTTGAATTATCTTACTTTTACTTCTAATCTTAATAATCAAATCCCGGTTTTCAAAGAGCTGTATGATTTTAACAAAGTTGCAATGTTAATAGACCAACATTATTATGGAAGCCAAAAGTTTATCAGAGATACTATTGAATCAGGAATCGAGAGAAATATTGAAGGTGTTGATGTTGAATTCGTTCCGGTTGGATTTAATTATGAAGCTGTTTTGGAAGCAGTCTCACCCGGTATAGATGCAGTTATAATTCAGCCAGTTCGTTTTTTGTCTTATCAGCAGATTGATGATCTTATATCAAGATTTAAAGAGAGAGCAATCCCTTCATTTTCCATATTTGATGAAAGATATGTACAGGGTGAAGCGCTTGCTGGTTTTGTGCCTAAAGATTTTTTCCTAAGACACAGTAGAAGAATTGCTTTGAATATCCAATCGATTCTGCTGGGAGAGAATGCAGGGGATCTTTCGGTAACAATCCCGGTAGATGATGAATTTGTTATAAATATGAAAACTGCTGAGGAATTAAAAATATACCCTTCCTGGGCACTGATGAATAATTCGAGGTTAATAAACTACGTTCACGAAAAAATATCCAGAGAGGTAACATTGCTGGATGTAATTACCAATGCACTACTTTTTAATTTAGATTTATTAGCTGAAAGAAAAAGAATTGAATCAGGTGAGCAGGAAGTTAATATAGCGCGTTCGGTTCTCTTACCCCAGTTGAATTCTTCTGTAACAGGGTATTTAATTGATAAAGACAGAGCAGAAAATAGTTTCGGACAAACTACTGAAAAAATGATTACCGGAGACCTGACACTTGATCAATTAATCTACGATGTTGGGGTATGGGCAAATTATGATATAAATTCTTTAAACCAGCAATTGAGAGAAAATGAGTTAAATCAAGCCGAACTTGATTTAATTAAGGAAGCGAGCGTGGCTTATTTTAATGTTCAGCTGGCGAAAACTTTGGAGCAAATAAATAAGGATAATCTTCAACTATCAAAATCAAATATGGAAATTGCCCGGTACAGGGTAAATGCTGGAAGCGCAAATCTTACTGAAATTTACAGATGGGAAAGTGAGATAGCAAATAATCTTAAATGGGTTATTGAAGCCAATTCAAACAGGAACCTGGCTGAGATTAATATCAATCAATTGCTGAATCTTCCATCTGAAGAAAATTTTGCCATGGATGAGGATAATTTGGAACAACTAATTTCTGTTGTTACCGGCGAAAAGATAATGAAATACTATCGAAATAAATGGGATTTTAAAATATTCAGAAACTTTATGGTTGAAGAAGCATTCGAAAATTCTCCGGAGCTAAAGGT
>JAZGGS010000472.1:0-10248 GCA_036480595.1 Ignavibacteriaceae bacterium | reverse complement strand
TAATTTTCCTAAATAATCGTTACTGCTATTATCTATCAGGATTTTTAAACTGTTCCAAAAGATTGACTAATTCAACAGCACTTAAAGCTGCGTCCCATCCTTTGTTTCCTGCCTTTGTACCAGCTCTTTCTAATGCTTGTTCGAGTGTATCGGCGGTTATTATTCCGAAAATTACCGGGAGTGAAAACTCAAGGCTTATTTTAGAAATACCTTTTGATGTTTCTGATGCAATATAGTCAAAGTGTGGTGTATCGCCCCGGATAATCGCTCCAAGACATATTAATGCATCGAATTTAGATGATTCCGCCATAATTTTGGCTAATAATGGAATTTCAAATGAACCTGGAACCTGGGTAATTGTAATATCATTTTCTTTACAGTTATGTCTAATCAAACAATCTTTAGCTCCATCCAATAATTGTTTTGATATTAATTCATTAAATCTGCTTACAACAATACCGAATTTTTTACCTTTTGCATCTAATTTTCCACTAATGGTTTTTACCATTTATCCACTCCCTTAATTATTATGTTTTGTATTAAAATTAAAAAGATGACCTAGTTTTTCCTTTTTCGTTTTAAGATACTTTTCATTTAATTCATTTGGTGTAATTTCAATTGAAACTCTTTCAACAATTTCTAATCCATGTCCTTGTAATCCTACTACCTTTTTTGGATTATTAGTAAGTAACCTAATTTTTGTTAATCCTAAATCTTTTAGAATCTGAGCACCAATTCCATAATCCCTCAAATCTGGTTTAAACCCCAGCTCCTCGTTTGCTTCGATTGTATCCTTTCCCTTTTCTTGGATCGAATAAGCTAATAATTTATTTACGAGTCCTATCCCTCTACCCTCCTGCCTCATATATAGCAAAACTCCCGTTCCTTCTTGCTCAATCATTCTTAATGATTCTTCCAGTTGCTGCCCACAATCACATCTTTTTGAACCAAACACATCGCCGGTTAGGCATTCTGAATGTACTCTCACTAGTATTGGTTGATCATTAATGAGATTCCCTTTAACAAGGGCAATTGAATTGTCTTTGGGATTAATCTTATTCTCATACAAGTGCAGTTTAAAATCTCCAAAATCCGATGGCAGATCAACTATAACCTTTTTATTAACTAAGTTTTCTCTTTTACTTCTATATTGAATTAAATCTGCAACAGTAATTATTTTAAGATTTTGTTTATTTGCCATAGAAAATAAATCGGATGTTCTGGCCATTGTACCGTCTTCATTCATAATCTCACACAAAACACCTGCAGGTTTTAGCCCTGCAAGACGTACCAGATCAATTACTGCTTCGGTATGTCCCGCTCGTTTAAGTACTCCTCCATTATAAGCTATCAATGGGAATATATGACCAGGTCGAGCGAAATCTTCAGCAATTGAATCGTCATCAATGACTTTTGTAATTGTTTTAGCTCTATCATGTGCTGATATTCCTGTACTAGTTTCATATTTATAATCAATTGAAATAGAAAATCGAGTATTATGTAATGAAGTGTTATTCCTAACCATACATTCCAACTTTAGTTCTTTGGCTCTTGGTTCAGTGATAGCTACGCACAATAGTCCGCGTGCCTCTTTTATTATATAATTTACATCTTGTGGTGTCACCATTTCTGCAGCCATTACTAAATCACCCTCGTTTTCTCGTTCCGGGTCATCAACAATTATTACCATTTTTCCATCTTTTATATCTTGAATTGCTGCTTCGATGGAATCAAATGAGAACAATTTATTATTCTTTATAGTCATGTTAATTAAAACCTAATTTATGGATTTGTTCTATACTGCTTAGAGTATTTTTTGAATTATAATGTTTACTAAAATTTTCAATGTATTTGGCTAAAATATCAATTTCTATATTTACTTTATCGCCTATCTTAGCTTCTTTGAATGTTGTATTTTTCCACGTATGCGGAATTATAGAAATATCTAAATTATCATCGTACACTTTTGAGATTGTTAGACTCACGCCATCTATTGTAATCGATCCTTCCGGTACTAAATATTTTTGGAAATCAGTAGGAATGTTTATTTGAAGCATATAATTTTTGTTAACTTTCTTAATATTAGAAATTAAACCGAATCCATTTACATGACCTAAAACAATATGACCACCTAGTCTATCATTTATTTTCAGTGATAATTCTAGATTAACATTCTGCCCCTTTTTAAAATATTTCAATGTCGTTTTATCAATCGTCGATCCAACTGCATCACAAAAAAAACAATTACCGGATTTTTTAGTTACCGTTAAGCATACACCATTTACACAAACCGAGTCATCTATATAAATTTGATCTATCAATTTTGGAGTTGAAATTTTAAATGACATTCCACCTCTTGTCTTAATCACTAACTCTATCTTACCAATGTTCTTAATTATACCTGTAAACATTAAATAAATATAATAATTATACTTTCTTAACGGAAGGTAATAATATTTAACTGTTTGGTAATATCTCTAGTATTACATCTTCTCCTATTCTAGAGACTGTGTTTATTTTTACACTATTAGATTTAGAAAGATGAAATGTATTTACTCCCCTGCCAAAAATCAGAGGCGATTGAATGAGTGTTATTTTGTTCCAATAATTATTACGAACAAATTGTGAAAATATTGATTGTCCTCCTTCCACAAGCAATGAACTTATTCCTCTCGATTTTAGTGATCTGAGAATTGATAATAAAGTTATCTCCTGATTTTTATTTTCACTTAGACAAAGCACTTGGATCCCTTTATCTTTAAATTTTTTAATTTTTTTCACTGAAGTTTTAGTTGATGTGATAATCCAAGTATTTCCCTTATCCGATAAATTACAAACGTTGTTATTCAATGGTATTTTTAATGTTCTATCAATTATTATTCTGATCGGATTTCTCCCTCTCACGTTTCTAACTGTTAATAATGGATTGTCAACTATAACAGTATTTGATCCAACTAATAATGCGTCATATTCCGATCTCAATCGGTGAACGAATTTCTGTGATTCACTTGAACTAATATTGGTACGACGATTTTTAACTGAAGATATTTTTCCGTCAAGTGATTGTGCTATCTTTACATTTATAAAAGGTAATCCAGTCTTGACCACATTAAAATAAAATTGATTTAGTAATGCACCTTCTTCATACAAAACACCGGTTCTAACTTCAATTCCAGCTTCTTTTAATTCTCTTATCCCATTTCCATTTACAATTGGATTAGAATCTAAATTGCTTATTACAACACGTTTAATATTATTCTCAATTATGAAGGGCACACATGGTGGTGTTTTCTTTTTAATATGACAGCATGGTTCCAAATTACAATATAAAGTTGCTCCATTAACACTTTCTGTAGAATTCTTAATTGCATTTATTTCCGCATGTGGTGCACCATACTTTTTGTGATAGCCTTTACCAATAATAATATTATTCTTAACAATAATGCTTCCAACAAGCGGATTAGGACTAACAAATCCAATTCCTCTTTTGGCGAGTCTAAAGCAAATCTTTATGTAGTTTTCATCATTATCTTTCATTACACACTTAGATAATAGTTAGTATAAATGATTGTCAATATTAATCATTTAAAGTAAAACATTTATGATATTAATATTACGAAGTTCAAATAATATTATCACTATCAACTATTGTAGTAATCATAATATTTATTTATTAAAGTATTACTTATATTTGAATATTTCCTGCCCAAGAATTCAATTATTACACTCCTAATTAATTGAGCGCAGAATGAATTGTTTTATGGCTATTTATTTTGATAAGGTTTTAATATATAGCTAGATCCCAATTCTATTTTTATAAGAAATTATTTCTCGAAAAAAATATAATTCTCTATGGACCGATTGTTTCTAAATATTATAAAAAATGCATTAGTTGAAGATATTGGTTCGGGCGATATTACTTCAAATGCTACCATTCATTCTGCTATTCATTGCAAAGCCCGATTTAAAATGAAAGAATCTGGAATCATTGCAGGTTTGGAAGTATCAAAAACTGCATTTTCATTATTAGATGATAAGATTAAATTCACAAATCTTTATAACGATGGTGACTATGTGCAAATCGGAAGTGAGGTTGCTATAATAGAGGGCGCTGTCAAATCAATTCTTTCTGCAGAGAGAGTTGCTTTAAATTTTTTACAGAGAATGTCGGGAATTGCAACAGCAACAAGTATGTATGTTGAAAAGGTCAAAAAGTATAAAACCATTATCTTAGATACTCGCAAAACGGTACCCGGAATTAGAGTGTTTGATAAATGGGCTGTCAGGCTGGGTGGAGGTCAAAACCATCGTGAAGGTTTGTACGATATGATATTAATAAAAGATAATCATATCATTGCCTGTGGAAGCATTAGTAATGCAATAAGACTTGCTCAAAAAAACAATGAGAATAATTACTCGATTGAAGTTGAGGTTAAAAACCTGAATGAATTAATCGAAAGTTTAAAATTTGATATCCAAAAAATATTGTTAGATAATATGAGTACGGATGATTTGAATGAAGCAGTAAAAATTGTAAATGGAAAAGTTTCTTTAGAAGCGTCAGGAAATATTAACATAAATAATGTTGAAGAAATTGCAGCGACTGGAGTTGATTTTATTTCAATTGGAAAATTAACACATTCAGTAAGTGCTTTAGATATAAGTTTGAATATAGAGCAATTAATTTAATAACAATAGGAGGTTTAACTTGACATTTGATGAAATGTACTCTGATATGAGTGATAAGCTTAAAAATCTTGTACCGGAAATAGAGATTAAATACAAAGCTGAGCTTGCTTATAAAATTCATCAACTTAAATTGGAAAGAAATGCTTTAATACTTGGTCATAATTATATGGAGCCGGCACTATATTATTCGATCCCTGATTTTGTGGGGGATTCCTTAGAATTAGCCAGAAAATCTGCAAAAACTGATAAAGATATAATTATATTTTGTGGTGTAAAATTTATGGCAGAAACCGCTAAAATTCTTAACCCCGATAAGAAAGTATTACTTCCTTCTTTAGAAGCTGAATGTTCACTTGCATCCAGTATTACTGTTGAAGATGTAAGAGCGCTTAAAAAAAAGTATCCCGGTGTACCCGTTGTAACTTATATAAATACTTATGCTGAAATTAAGGCAGAGAGTGATATTTGTTGCACATCAGGAAACGCGGCACATATTATAGAGTCATTAAAAGCTGATGAAATAATTTTCATCCCGGATGAATACCTGGCTAGAAATGTTGCCAGGGAAACAAATAAAAAAATCATTTTTCCTGCAAATGGTGATAATAATATCGATGACTCCCACATGATTAAATACGACTTGATAGGATGGAAAGGAAGATGTGAAGTTCATGAGAAATTTACAGTAGAAGACATTAAGAATGTAAGAGACCAATATCCTCATGCAGCTATTCTCAGCCATCCGGAATGTAGCCCCGAAGTTGTTGAGGCATCTGACTTCTCGGGAAGTACATCAGCAATGATAAAATATGTTGGAGAGACTGATGCTCAAAATTATCTATTGCTAACCGAATGTTCTATGGGAGATAACATTGTCGCGGCAAATCCCCATAAAAAGATGATAAGCTTATGTTCAGTACGTTGTCAACATATGAACCGGATAACTCTTGAAGACACTTATAATTCATTAGTTTATGATCAATATGAAATCCAAATTCCCGAAATGATTCTGCAAAAAGCGTATAAAGCTGTTAATAATATGATGGAAATGGTTTAAGCTGAAATAGTTACTTATGTTAAAAACCATCGATACTGAAGTTTTAATTATCGGCAGCGGTATAGCAGGTTGTACAACTGCTCTTTGTTTAGCTGATCAAAATATTAATGTTACATTAATAAGCTCATCTAAAGATCTAAAAGAAACAAACACGTTTTATGCTCAGGGTGGAATAGTTTATAAAGGTAAAAACGATTCTGCAAAACTTTTAGCTGAAGATATAATAAATGCAGGTGCAGGATATTGCAATCCGGAAGCTGTCCAAATTATCGCTCAGCAAGGACCAAGAATAATGAAAAAAATACTCTTGGATCGAATAGGTGTACAATTTGATAAAGACAGTTCAAAAAGATTCTCATTTGTGCAAGAGGGAGGTCATCGAATTTCTCGCATAATCCATTCAACTGACGCTACTGGAATGACAATTCAAAGTAGTTTAATTGGAGAATTAAGTAATCATCCTAATGTTAATATTTTAGCTGCTCATACTTCTATTGACCTTTTGACAACATCACACCACTCTAAGAATCCTTTAGAAATATATAATATTCCAGAATGCGTTGGAGCATATATATTAAATAATGAAAAGGGTAGAATATTAAAATGTCTCGCTAAAAAAACAATTATTGCTACAGGAGGATTGGGTCAAATTTATTTACGTACTAGTAATCCCAGGGGTGCTAGAGGAGATGGCATTGCAATGGCTTATCGGGCAGGTGCAAGAGTAATTAATACAGAATTCATACAATTCCATCCAACAACCTTGTATTTACCCGGCAGCTCTAACTTTCTAATTTCGGAGGCAGTTCGGGGTGCTGGAGCAAAAATTGTTCACTCTGATGGAAAACCATTTATGCAAAATTATGATAGCATGTGGAAAGATCTTGCTCCACGAGATATAGTTGCAAGAAGTATTCATCAGGAGATGTTATATAAGGGAATAGAAAATGTTTACTTAGATCTAAAATCCTACATAGACAAAGAGAAGATAATAAATGAGTTCCCTAATATTTATAATTATTGTCTTAAGTTCGATATTGATATAACGAAGGAATTAATACCAATTGTTCCAGCTGCACATTATTCTTGTGGTGGAATTTGGGTTGATCTGTGGAGTAGAACAAGTCTAAAAAATTTATATGCTGTGGGCGAGGCTGCATGCACTGGTGTGCACGGAGCTAATAGGTTGGCTAGTACATCTCTTCTTGAAGGATTAGTCTGGGGTTATCGAGCTTCTCAAAATATTATCAAATTAGGTTTAAGTTATCCCCTATATAATGATGAAGAAATTCCACCTTGGCAAAATTCAAGTAAAGATGTACCGGATCTTGCTTTAATAAACCAAGATATGAGTCACATTAAACATACCATGTGGAATTATGTTGGATTAGTTCGAAGTACTCCAAGATTGAACCGGGCTTTACGAGAATTACACCATCTGGAATTACAAATTGAAGATTTTTATCGTAAAACTAAAGTTAATGATTCAATCATTGGACTAAGAAATTCTATTCGAACTGCAATAATTGTGACTCAGTCAGCTTGGAAAAATAAATCAAGCGCAGGTTGTCATTATAGGATTTAATTCCAAAATCAAAATTGGGGTTATTCAAAACTATTCAGACTATATTTACTTCATCAACATTTATCCGCCGCAGTGCTTAACGAAGGAGGACCGTTTTCTTAGTCTCTAAAAATAGTATCTCCAATCAAAGGCAGTACGTAAACCGATATACCAAACAGGGCCTAAATCAGGTATTTCTGTTTCTTCTGGAAGTACAGTCTTTTGATTATGTGGAATATCAACACCAAAATTTAACTGGATAACAAGACTAGAACTTTGATCTAATGAAAACGTGCGGAAAGGACGATACTCAACTATTGGAAAATCAAGCTGGGTTGATTTAAAATTAACGAGAGCAGTTTCGTCATCATCAATAGGAACCAATATTGCATCTATAATATTTCCTCTGCCATATAGTGTTACACCAATTTCCCTTCCTAAAATAAATTGAAAACGACCGATGGAGGTCTCTATTCCTGCCTGCCAGGGAATCAAACCACCGAGACTTGCTGTAACAGCCATACTAGCAAATGTTTTCGGTGAGGCAATTAGTAAAACAGGGGCTGTAATTAGTAAGTCTAATGGAACCAACCAGAATGGCATTCGAAAACGGAAGTTGAACGCTTCACGTCCCGGAATAGCAGCAGTAAATTGACCACCTTGTTTAAGCATTGGAGAATCTCCAAACTTCATTGAAGAGGAGCCATCCTGTCTCCAGCCAATATCCAAAAATACAAGTCCGTCCCCACCACCGTGCATAACACCCTCAATACCTAATCCTAATCTAATTCCGGCATCAATGCCGAACATTGCTCCCGGATTATCCTGATTTGTTCCAAAACCTCCATTTAGAGTATTACCGCGTACCGCTGTAACTGCTCCTATAAACAATCCCAATTCAGTTTTAAAACGCGGCAACTCACCCAAACCTGTTGCAAGTCCGGGTACAGGTGTTGTTAACAATACTTTAACAAAAGGATCAATTATGTTTGGATCAACTTTACGCTGGGGTTTAAAATTATTTTTACATACATTAAAACTATCCGGTAAGGCTTCAACTAATGCTCCCCCAAATTTATAATCAAATGTCATCTTTCCTGTTGCAGCATCGAGTAATTGTTCAATACTAATCTGAACTGAAATTGCAGCTAATTCAGCATCCTGTTCTCGCATAAAAGCATCGCCAGTTAGAATCATCTTATGTCCATCCCAGCTTATTACTTCTAGACCTCTTTCGTTGTAATAGTCGTGAGTTCCTTTTCTTTGCGATGCATCACCCCAGGTGCCGGCGGTATGACCTGCAGCAAATGAATCTTGAAGAAAATGCAAAGCAAATGCTTCATCTGCAAATGCAGCAAGAATTAATGCAGAACGTTCCTCGGGAGATAGATTCTCATTAAAATATTTTGAAGCTTTTAATAACGCACTAACATGAAACCAGGTATATGCACCTAATGCGTTGAGTTCGGCTCCTTCGGCAAGACACGCTATTAAATAATCTCGTACATGTGTATCTGCTTCTGGTCGGGCAAGTAAAAAGTGGACATTGTTTGAGCCTGCTCTCGTTGCATAATCAGGATCAACCCTCTGAAGTTGAATATCTGAATCACGTAAAGCATTAATATGCTCGTGCCTGTTTTTCGATTCGATTAGATCGATTTTTAATTGCATAGCAACATCAGCAACCTTTAATATCCAATCAGTTTGAAGAACATTATAAAGCATATTCTCCGGTGAGCAAGCGTGATCTCCGGAAATTGCGGGCCAAGAGGCAAAATCAAGTTGAGTTGGATTAATACTTTGAGTTGCGTCTATAACTGCTGTTGTAAGTCTTTCTTCGTATCCTAACCTGGCTTCTGTCCATAATTCATCCAGTACCGACCGATACTCCGGACTAAGATTTTGAATTGCAAGAAGAGTTATATCGCGATGCTCGGGGTAGATCCAGGCGTATGAGAAATTTACTCCAAAAATTATTAATATCAGCGAGTAGAGAAATTTCATCATTCGTCTCCTAAAAATTTAAGTGAATTTTATTTTGCCCAATTTAATCTAGTGAGTAAAAGTTATTGCAATTTTTGTCCTCAAACTATTAAAAAAATAACCAAGTTTTATAATAAGTTCAAAGTGACATTTTACTTATGCTTTATCTCTTTTGTAATATTGTTTATCCACCCAAAATAGAAGTAGGTAAAAGAATTTGTAATTGTGTTCTAAACTGCCATTTAGGTCCAAAGTCAGGTTTAACTACATTGTTGTAATACCCTACTTGTATATTAAGCGGAAGCTTCCCACCAACGAAAGATAATTTACCAAAACCAATTCCAACAGGTACCGTCCACTGCTGATCTGAAGAGGCTTTCCAATTGACAGTAAGAATAGGGACACTATTAACATACCATCCTTCACCAAGCTGATAAGCAATAAAAAAATTAAGAAGACCTCTGTTAACATCCTCTCGGTCGGAACTTCCAGCAAAAGACCATACATTATTTGCCAAAACTCCAAATGTCCAATCACCGGGTTGCACTAACACAACCACGGAAGGACCTGCACTCCATTTTTGCGTTCCCCTTTTTTCGCCGCCGGTTGGAATATCAATAGCCAATCCAGGACCCCATGTTAATTTTTCTGATGGAGGGACATAAAAAGCCGTAAACAGTATATCACTTAATCCAGTTGAAATCATTCCACTTTCTTGTGTTACATCTGGAATCCATACGATTGGGAAGATGGTTCTTGTAATTAACCTACCACCAGCAAGAGGAATGACGGGTTGAATATTTAATACATTATTGGTGCGGTTAAAAGGACCAATATCAAAGTTGGTATTATTCTGAAACGGGAAGCTCATTAAATTAGCTATTGGATTCGCTGCCTGCTGAGAAAGATCTTCCTCATCCTGTGCAAATACTGAATTAACAAAAATAAAAACCAA
>JAZGGS010000471.1:0-3755 GCA_036480595.1 Ignavibacteriaceae bacterium | reverse complement strand
CCAAAGGCGCAGTTGCAGTTTGAAAATTCACTGCCGCGTATCATCCATTGGTCATTCATAATACTACCTCCTTCTAAGTTAGGTTGTTTATCGATTTGTAGTCCAAATAGTTATAAACTATACATGTTCAATTCATAAAACTTATAGATACCACTAAAGACATTTAGTACGTGTCCGAAAGTTCGATCTCCAAGGTTCATCTAAATTATGCTTAACAAATAAATGTGCTATATAGTTATACTTCATTTATTAGTTAATTGTGTTAATATTTTTTTTACTGTAGAATTCGGTTAACAATTTCTTCAGTTGTCCATAAAGCACTTACATTAGTCTGATGTTGACACATGAGTTAATAACCGTTATCTGATAATACTACTAAGTTGCTAATTATGCAAATATGTTTATACACATATATTATTTCGAATGTGATATGTGTCACCTTAAATGATTCAGATTAGTGGATAAACTGATAAAATCAAAAAACCAGAATCCTGTATCCAGCATCTCATCATTGTGAAATCCTACATTTCTCTGATATGAAATATATTCCGTATTTTTACCCTTCAATTTATCAACATCACGCTTTATCTTACTGTATGGAATTAAAACTAACTCAAGAGAAACCAAAATGCTTTTGCGGAATTTTTGGCATATTTGGTTCTTCCTCAGCATCTATGGAAACTTATTACGGACTTCATGCACTTCAACACAGGGGACAGGAAGCCTGCGGTATTGTAACACAGGGTTATAACGAAAATGGAAAATCTGTTTTTTACATTCGCAAAGGTGAAGGGCTCGTTACAGAAGTATTTGAAGATTCAAAGATCTTTAAGACTGTATTAACAGGTAAATCTGCAATAGGGCATAACAGGTATTCCACTACCGGCTCCTCCGGTTCAAGAAAAAATATGCAGCCGTTTGTTGTTAATTACCGGATGGGTAATCTTGCTATTGCACACAACGGCAACTTAACAAATGCAAAAGTCCTTAGAGATGAGTTGGTAAATGAAGGAGCTATTTTCCAGACTACCAGCGACTCTGAAGTAATCCTGCATCTTATTGCACGCAGCCGTCTCGGTAACCAGGTTGACCAGATAAAAGAAGCAGTACAGCGAATTGAAGGGGCTTATTCTTTTATTATTCTAACCGATGATAAACTGATTGCCGTCAGGGATAAAAATGGTTTTAAACCACTGGCAATCGGTAAATTAAATGGCGCATACTTAATTGCATCCGAAACCTGTGCGTTCGATATCATCTCTGCAAATTTTATTCGTGAAGTAGAACCCGGTGAGATTGTGGTTATAGATAATGAAGTGCTTGAAACCGGTAATATAAAATCTGATCAGATTTTTAAAACTCCCGGCGATAAAAAACATTGTGTTTTTGAATTTATTTATTTCTCACGACCCGATAGTTTTATATTCGGACATAATGTAGATAAGATGAGGAGAAGACTCGGAAAATCTCTTGCACGTAATCATCCGGTTTATAACGAAGATGATAAAAAGGTGATTGTTATAAGTGTGCCCGATAGTTCCAATACTGCTGCAATTGGCTACCAAACAGAACTGGAAAAACTTGGCGTCAATTGCCGGCTTGAGATAGGCTTGATAAGAAACCACTATATCGGCAGAACATTTATTCAGCCAAGGCAATCTAAAAGAGAGATAGGTGTAAGAATTAAATTTAACACGGTAAAAGGTGTACTTGAAGGAAGAACCGTTGTAATTGTTGATGATTCAATTGTACGGGGAACAACTTCGAAACAGCTTATAAAATTAATACGGGAAGCAAATCCAAAATCAATTCATCTTAGAGTTTCATCTCCGCCAATTATGCATCCGTGTTATTACGGAATGGATTTTCCAAGCAAAGATGAACTAATTGCTAATAAATATTATGGCGATACGGAAAAAATAAGAGAGCATCTTGGAGTTGATAGTTTAAAATATCTTACTATCAAGGAAATGCTTGGTGCTGTTTCCGAAGCAGGGGAAGATAATTTTTGCCATGCGTGCTTCTCCGGGAAATATCCAACCGAAATTGATCTCAATTTTAAAAAGGAAATTTATGAACTTTAACATTCGGATCTTCTTACTTCTTTTAATAATATCCTTTTCAACACTTTATTCTCAAAGCAATACTTTTTTTATAAAGTATTATAACAATGTGAGTAAGACTGAAATTGAAACAAAAGTTACTACGAACCAATTTATTCCCGAAGCAGCAGGTTTACAATTACAGGCAGAGGTGCTTACTGTTGATCATCTGGCAAAAGGTACTGCAAAGAATGATGAAATACTTGGCAGGATTATTAAAGTTACGATTGATAATGAAGTTGATCAATTTATGCTTGAGCAGATAAAGAGCAGCGATAATGATATTGAGTACATACAGGAAGCCAACATTTACAGCATGGATATAGTACCTAACGATACTATGGTTGCACAGCAATGGGGACTGGAAAAAATAAAAGCTTTTGATGCCTGGAATAAAACACAGGGCTCAGAAGATATTCTTCTTGGAATTATTGATACGGGAATAGATTACCTTCATCCCGATCTTGAAAATAAGTTATATATAAATCCTGGCGAAACCGGAATAGATAACAACGGAGATGATAAAAAATCCAACGGAATTGATGATGATAACAATGGTTTTGTTGATGATTACCGCGGCTGGGATTTTACAGACAGGGTTGGTTTTCCGTTCGATTCAAGCGGAGGCGATTACCTTGACTGGGATAACGACCCGATGGATGAGCAGGGACATGGGACGTATATAAGCGGCATTGCAGGCGCAGAAGTTAATAATGTTACCGGTATTGCAGGCGTTGCGCCAAACCTTAAAATGATTAACCTTCGTGCATTCGATCCGTCAGGTTTCGGTGAAGAGGATGATGTTGCTGCAGCAATCCTTTACGCAGTTCAGATGGGTGTTAAAGTTATTAATATGAGCTTTGGCGATAATGCTTTCTCTCTAGTTCTAAGAGACGTTATCAGGTACGCATACGCACAGGATGTTGTACTTGTTGGAAGCGCAGGTAATTCAGGTTCCTCCAATCCGCATTATCCATCAGGTTACAGCGAAGTTATTTCTGTCGGTAATTCAACTATTGATGATTTTGTTGCAGGCAATTCTAATTACGGATCTACACTTGATATGGTTGCTCCCGGTTCGTTGATTCTTACCACTGCAAAAAACAACAATTACTCTATCATAAGCGGAACATCTGCTGCTACACCTCATGTAACTGCTGCTGCCGGACTGATCTTATCTATACAGAATTTTACAAATGAAGAGATAAAACAAATTTTAAAATCAACTACAGATGATATTGGATCGCCCGGTTGGGATTTAAGAAGTGGTGCCGGAAGATTGAATTTGTTCAAGGCAGTTACAGTTGTTGCGCCTTCTATAATTAAATTTAATCATCCGCAACAGGATTTTGCCACGCTTGAAGATGAACTTACAATTAATGCTACTGTGTTATCGCCACTCTTTTCATTTTACGGAATTTATTTTGGCGCAGGTTTAAATCCCAATGACTGGACTCCATTAATTGAAAACGGTTTAAACCAATTTTCAAACGAAGATATTTACACTCTCGATTTATCAACTCTTCCTGATTCAGTTTATACACTCCGGCTTGTTGTGCAGTTTACTAACGGAAGAACAATGGAAGAGCGGGTAAACTTTTTTATTAGCAGAACTCCTCCTGTTGCAGAGTTAATTTCGGTTGGACCTGCATT
>JAZGGS010000470.1:0-2668 GCA_036480595.1 Ignavibacteriaceae bacterium | reverse complement strand
CAATGTTGATAGCATCTATTTATTTATCATGCAGATTAAATAATATTCCTAAAACTCTTGATGATTTTACCGAGTTTGCTTTAGTTGATAAAAAAAAAATAGCTCGATGCTATAGGCTAATTTTAACCGAATTGAAGATAAATATTCAAGTTTCTTCGCCGATTAATTTCATTCCTCGCTTTTGCGCCGAATTAAATCTTTCAGGTAGAACTCAAAACCGAGCTGCAGAATTATTAAAATTAGCTAAAAAATATCATTTAACCGCTGGAAAAGCACCTACCGGTCTAGCTGGGGCTGCGCTATATGTGGCAGCAATACAAGAAGGAGAAAGGAGGACTCAGAAAGAAATTTCTCTAGCCGCTGGTGTTACTGAAGCTACTATTAGGAATAGGTATAAGGAAATAGTAAATCATTTAAGATTTAATTTAAATCCCTAAAGAGCATTGAAAACGAGATAACAATAAAATTGGTAGAGATTTAAATAACTTTAATCCGTTTTATTACATCAGGGCGTTTTTTATATAATATACGAAAACCACAGTGAGAACATTTTATCCCTGGAAGTGCGTTTAATTCTTTTTTAGAGACATCTTTTCCGCAGCTTTTTCGAGCACAAACGTATTTCATAATTTTTAAAATTAATTAAAGTTAAAAAATTTTTCGCACATAATTAAAAATGCTGACAAAATTCCTTAAAATATAGGTTTTGTTAAGAAAATAAATAGAATTATATGTATAATGACTTTCTCTTATCCTCAGTATCAACAAACTGAAATGTATTAAGATCTTTCTCTAATTGGTCTCTTTTGTCTTGTAGATTTTTAGTTATATTCTCTATATTATCAAGTGAATATTTCTTTTTAATTGGTAAAGTGAACGATTTCTTTAGCATCTCCAAAAGTGTTATTGACGCCTTTAAATCAGTTATATCTTCATTTACCATAGCGATGTTATCTGTTTCTGCTAAAAGAACTATTCCGTCTAAATCAAACCGTGCTTTTGCTAGTGTAGGGATTAACCCATTAGCACCGATAATTACTCCTTTTTGAATCTTATCACAATTGGTTTTAGCAAGAAAATTATCTAACAACTCTCGGTTTGTCGAACTTGCATATATTTTTGGAATTTTTGTATTGATTTTACGACTATTTATTGGATATGCTCCTAAGGCTATTATCAATTTAATTTTACATTGAAATATAATTTCCGCAAGGAAATTTGAAATTCTATAGATACCTTTGGGTGTTAAACTCTGAGCGTCTGCAGTAATTAAAAAAATATCTCTTTTTTGTTCAGGATCTTTCCAAAATAAAATCTCTGCTTTAGGAGCGGATAACATACTATCGTCCACTATAGCTCCTGCTGGATAATCATCAAATATAAAATCCATAAAGTTTTTAGCGTCTAATTGTCCTATTAAAGAATCAATCGCAAATTTTCCTACATCGGCTATTCCTGGCATGCCTAAAATACATATTGGATTGTTAAAATCCTCCTCGTTAAAATCAAAATGTTTAATAATTCTTATCCCAGACTCTGTCATTTTTTTTAGCTTAACTATTATTTTATGATATAATAAGAGTCATAATTAAGTCTTTAAAATCAATGTGTTATCCTAATAGACACAAGATTTACCGTAATAGTAATACATTCATAATATCACAAAAATTTTATTTTCTGAAGTATCATTAGATATATCGGATTTTGTACCGACAATATTTAATTTTTTTTAATCATTTAGAAGTGACCGAACTAAATTATGCATGTCTGAAATGCGGGGCATGTTGCCACGAAATTGAATACAAAAAAAGAATCCCCTTGTATCCTGAAGAGGCGAATATCTTAATCGAGATAGCAAAAAAACGAGGAATTGCTTTAAAGATTATAGAAGACTTAGTTTTTCCTGATATTTTAAATAAAAAAATTTTAATTGTAACATACAAAATATTATTTGACAAAAAAATAAATGGATGCCCTTTCTACGATAACAATTATGGTTGTACAGTTCACGATACAAAACCCTTAGCATGTAAAGCATATCCTTTGGCTTTAAAACAAATAGATGCTTTTAATTTTCAAATTAGCGTTGATCCCTTATGCCATTATGTAATTAAGCACTATGATCTAATAAAAAATGCTAGTTTCTCGACTATGAAAGAAATTTTTAAAAACGAATATCCAAATGCACAAAACCATTTAACAAAAAATAAAAATTTAATGCTGAAAATTAAGCAACTTGAATTTGAAAAAAAAATTAAGATTTCTAGACAAATAAGTTTAAAGGATTTCAATACATATTTGAAAGAATGGGAAAGGGAAGAATTAACTACGAATTAATGATTGATTCTATTATGAAAAAATTTATATCTTTACTCTCAGGTGGTTTGGATAGCCCAATCGCAGCATACTTAATGATTAAAAAAGGATTTACTCCTGCTTTTCTCTCGTTTTTAACTTCAGACGATTACGAAGGTTCTATGAAAAATAAAGTAATTAAAATTGTAAGAATCTTATCAAAGTTTACAAACGATGAATTGAAAATATATTTCATTAACCACGATAATAATTTAGATGTTTTTAAAGAATTTTGTGACCGAAAATTAACATGTGTTTTATGTAAGCGATTAATGTTAAGAATAGCTAAGAAATTAGGAGAATTAAATCAAAC
>JAZGGS010000469.1:0-3060 GCA_036480595.1 Ignavibacteriaceae bacterium | reverse complement strand
GCTTCTGGGCAACATGGTGCAAGCCCTGCATAGAGGAAATGGCTGAATACAACAAAATATATAATGATTTTAAATATAAAGGTTTTAAAATGTTTGCCATCTCTACAGATAATGAACGGACAGTGGCAAAAGTTAAACCGTATGTTAAAACTAAAAACTATACATTTCCTGTTTTGCTCGATACAAACTCTGATGTGGCAAGATTATATTATGCACAGGCAGTACCATTCTCTGTTATTCTAAATGATAAGGGTTATATAATTTACACACACCTTGGCTATATGCGAGGTGATGAAGTAAATGTCCGCAATACTATTTCAGAACTTGTAAATAAACAGACTGATGAAATCCCCGAATAGGATTGTTTGAGGGTTTTTTCTATTATTAATTTATGCAGAAATATTTTGATATAAATACTCTTCTGAATTTGCGTGTCAATTCTTTTAGATACATTTCCCCCAACTATTATTTTAAGAGATAAAATATAATGAAAATTCTCAGACCTAAAGCTTTATTTGTCATTTTATTTATTTTAATCAGTTGTAACAATCTTCTTGCACAAACAGGTAACAGCTGGTTTATTTGGCCCGAAGGTCTTGGTCTTTCCAACCAGCTTGAATATTCTTATAACATCGATGCTAAAACAGAAATATTGGAAAACTGGCTCAACCTGGATTATTCTAAAGGTATTTTTTCTGCCGGGTTAAGATTTGAAGTATTTCAACCCAACGATCCCGATCCATCTATTAGCAGGGGGAAAAATAATTTTGCCGAAATTGATTACAAATATCTAAGGGCTGATATAGGTGACATAACTGAAGCGCTGGATATTGTAGTTGGGAACTATTATTCGCTCTTTGGGAGGGGAATGATTCTTAAAAGTTATGAGGACAGGGCGATTCGTGTTGACAACAATTTGTTGGGACTTAAAATTATCGGTAAATATGCCGGGTTTGTTCTTACCGGGCTTACAGGAACAGCTGCAAATTTTAACAACGAACGAAAAGAAATTTTACATGCTGTTGACCTGGAATACAGGGGCTGGAAACCGCTTAAACTTGGTGCCACATATGCTTCTAATCTTCCGGATGTTGATGGAGCTGCCCGAACCACAATGGCTTCTTTAAGAGTTGTGCCAAGTTTCTGGAATATTGATATCTACGCAGAGTATTCAGTTCAACAAAATAATGATGTGAAGAAAAAAGCTTTTAACGATTCCGTATATATTGTTGGTCAGGGATTTTATGGAAATTTAAATTTTTATCTTGGCTCTTTATCAGTATCTGGTGAATATAAATATTACGATAACATTGCTTTTACATCACACGATGGCACTATTACTTACAATACTCCTCCATCAGTAAGACTCGAATACACATACCAGCTTCCTAACAGACATCCTTCTCTTCTTAACCCGGATAATGAACAGGGCTTCCAGGTTGCTACCGGGTATAGCCTGAGCGATGATACATATTTAACCGGCGCTTATACACAAACTAAAACTCTGCCTGCCGGTTCTTATTACCAGCGCAGTACAAATAGCAGCGTATCCGTTCAATCGTTATTGAAGGAAGTGTTTTTACAGGCTCAACAAGATTGGAACTACGATTTTACAACTATTGCTGCATTCTCTTACAGCGAAGAGTTGGCTTCAAACACAAAGAATATAACTCCAATATTGGAAAACAGATTTTATTTTGGTGGAGTAAATACAATCAAGTTGATCATTGAACACCAGCACACAACCAACCGGTCAACCAGCGAACAATATTTTACTGATGTTGTTTCGATAGAATATTTGCGATCTCCCAAATTCAGTGTTGCATTAGTAACAGAAATGCAAACCAAGGAACCGGAAGAGGGAGAGACGAAAAGAAACTTTTGGGGGTTTATTCAATTCGGTTATAAAATAGGGCAGCACTCCGACGTTAGTATTCTTATGGGCACGCGCCAGGCAGGTAATATATGTATTGGCGGAGTTTGCAGGTACGAACCCGCATTTGAAGGTGTTGAGTTGAAATTGCTCACAAGGTTGTAAACAGGATTTTTTTGAGAGATTCTTAAAATTCTTATTCTACGTACATTATTAAATATTTACAAAATTGGCTATATTAAAAGAGTTTAAAAAAGAGTGTTGACTTTGTTGATATTTTTTAGGACGTTGAGTTACATAATTAATTAATAATTGTAAAACAATCTGGAGGTGGATGAATTTTTTTACTCTATTCTAATATACGTAGTGTGACATTCGCTTTTTACTCTCCCTGCTGGCAATCTTATCTTTCTGCTTATAGTCATCAGCAGAATGAAGCCAGACAATCAAAGCTGAGAGATTTGTTAAGGTATGTAGCTTCAGCAGAGGTGTTGAATTATAATAGTTTATCAATTAGCAAATACACTACTATCAAAAGAAAAAATCACCATTAACTAACAATCTAGGAGAGAGAATATGAAAAGAATCATTACTGTTCTCGTATTCTTCCTGATTCTGCCAGCTGTGGCTCTGGCTCAATCAGGAAAACTCAGGGGTCAGGTAACTGATCTGGAAACGGGTGAGCCACTCATAGGAGCAAATATTATTATTATGGGTACTTCCTATGGTGCAGCTACAGATGTTAACGGCGAGTATACAATTCTAAAATTGGATGCTTCTGTATACGAAGTGAGGTGTTCTTACATTGGATACCAACAACATACAACTTCTAACATCCGTATTAACGCAGGTCTCACAACGGAGCATAACTTCCAACTTGCCCCTGAGGGTATACAAGTAGGTGAAGTTGAGGTTATAGCTGAAAGACCTCTTGTAAACAAGTACAACACAAATGCACAAAGGATTACTACGAGTGATGATATAGATGCACTTCCTGTAAGAGGTATTGATGATATTCTAGCGGTAATACCCGGCGTTGTGCTCCAGGATAACAACATCTTTATCCGTGGTGGCAGACAGGATGAAGTAGGATTCTATCTCGAGGGAACAAACATCACTGATCCGATGGTCGGTGGTCGTCAGGTTACCCTGGTTCAGGAAGCTCTTGAAGAGATCCAGGTTCAATC
>JAZGGS010000468.1:0-2962 GCA_036480595.1 Ignavibacteriaceae bacterium | reverse complement strand
AGAGACATTAAATTTTCCTGTGCTTCTTTCAAAACATCTTCCGGTAAGATAGCCGGACCTGCACTAAAGTTATATATTCTTTTTTCCATAGTAGTTCCTTAAAGGTTTCAATTCATATAAAATAATAATTATATCGTATGAGAAAGTAATCCATCCCGTAGTTTTGGTTCGAACCAGGTTGATTTTGGGGGCATTACTTCTCCTGCATCCGAAATGTTCATTAGATCATCTACTGAAACAGGGTACATCGAAAATGCTACAGCTGCCTTACCGATGTTTACAAGTTTTTCAAGTTCCCGGGTTCCTCTTATTCCCCCAATAAAACCTATCCTGTTACTTGTTCTCTGGTCTTCGATTCCAAGTATTGGATTCAATAAAAAATTCTGGAGAATACTTACATCAAGTTTTTCTCCAACCGAAGTTGCCGCATTAACTTTACTGATAGTAACATCCTTTGGTTTTAAACGGAACCACTCATTATCAATATACATTCCAAAACTTCTTTTTGCAGCAGGTTCTTTACTATCGGTTTTTTCTATTTCAAAATCCTCTTTGATTTTACTAATAAATTCTTCTTTGTTGTTATTGTTAAGATCAAACACAACCCTGTTGTAAGGAAGAATTTTCAACTGATCGGCTGGAAAAACAACAGCGATAAAATAATTATATTCTTCATCCCCGGTATGATTTGGGTTGGGGTTTCTTTTCTCCTCCCTGGCTCTGCTGGCACTTTTTGCGCGATGATGTCCATCCGCAACATATATTTTATCCTGTTTGCCAAATTCTTCGATTAGTGTATTGTTGTATTTATCAGGTAACAGCCAAACTGTATGTTGAATACCATCCGGCAGAGTAAAGTCATATTCCGGTTCTGCTTCATCTATTGTTTTATTAACCAGGTTATTTATTTCATCGGCTCCACGGTATGTTAAAAACACAATTCCAGTTTGTGTTTCAGTGGTTATAATATGATTTGTCCTGTCGTCCTCTTTTACTTTCCGGGTTTTCTCATGCTTAAGGATAATATCATTATCATAATCATCAACTGCAAAAGTTGCTGCAATGCCTACCTGTGCACGACCATCCATTATAAGGCGATATAAATAAAAATGTGGCTTATCATCTTCATTCAAAAAACCATTCTTTTTTAATTTTGCAATATTCTCTTTTGCTTTTTCATAAACTTCTTTTGAATATGGATCAACATCATCAGGCAGATCAATTTCTGATCTTGTAACTTTTATAAAACTTAAATCGTTACTAGCTGAAAGCTCCTTCGCCTCCTCTCTGTTCACAACGTCGTAGGGCACGCTTGCAATTATATGTGCGTTTTCCTTTTGGGGTCTTAATGCATTAAAAGGTTTTACTGTTGCCATAGCTTTTTTATCCGTAAAAATGTTTTAAAACAGGTTATTTAAAATCTGCAAAATCGAGACAATAATCCACTTTTTTATAAGTTTTATTGTAACTTTTTAACAGCAGCGCTTAAATTACAGCGAAAAATTTTGTTCATAAATAGCAAAAGGATCGTTATTTTAACATCTTATTTTCAGGAATTATACTATAACAGAATATGAAGGTGCAAAACAAAAAATGCCATTGAAGAGAAAAGTAAAAAAGGTCTTCGGAATGAAAACGGTTGTTGGTAAAGTACGCTATCATAAGAATAATTATTCACAATACCTGAAGAACAACAGGGATTTTTTCGTGTGGCTTCCCCCAAGCTACAATAAGTATAAAGAGAAAAGTTACCCGGTTCTATATATGCACGATGGGCAAAACCTGATCGATCCTAAAACCGCATTTTCCGGGAATGACTGGCGGATTGATGATACCATTACAAAACTGGTTAAGGCAAAGAGATTAAAAGAAATTATAGTTGTCGGTAATTATAATACTACAGACCGCATTGAAGAATATAGCGATTCAGAGAAAGGAAAAAACTACCTTAAATTTCTTGTGGATGAACTTAAACCATTTATCGATAAAAACTACAGGACACTTGGCGATTGTAAGAACACGGCTATTATGGGTTCATCAATGGGCGGATTGATCTCTTTTCTTGCTGCCTGGAATTACCCTGAAATCTTTTCGATGGCTGGTTGTATCTCCACTTCTTTTTATTTTAATGATGAAAAAATTCTTAAAATGCTTAATGAATTTAAAGGTGAGAAAAAACCGGTTAAGTTTTATATAGATCACGGAGAGGATGGATTAATAAGAGGGCAAAAAGTGTTTTGCAAATTAACACAGCTTGGCTACGTAGTTGGAGCTGACTTAGATTACTTTTACGCACCGGGAGCAGAGCACAACGAAACTGCATGGGCTGAGCGGTTAGTCCGCCCGTTGTTATTCTTCTTTAAAAGATAAAACTATTTATCATGAAGACTTTACTTAAAATAATATTCCCACTTCTGTTATTTCTCTTATTGGTTTCCTGCACATCCGAAAAACCAGTAAACTTAACTGTTGCAAGGAATGAAGTTAAAGAATATTACGAATCGGGTAAGTATGATGAAGAGCTGAATGAAGTTATAAAAAATGCCAGGGAACAATTCCTGGAAATTGAGTTTAGACAAAACTCTGTTGTGATTATTGATGTGGATGAAACAGCGCTTAGCAATTATGGTCTCGCCGAACTGATGGGTTTTGGTTACGTTTATGAGATGAATAAAAAATGGAATGCTGAAATGAAATCCCCGGCAATTCTACAGGTTAAAGAATTCTATGAATATTTACTTGCTAAGGGAGCGAGAATAATTTTCCTTACCGGGAGAAATATTCCCGAATACGAGGCAACTTATAAAAACCTAAAACAGGAAGGATACACAGTTTTTGATACGTTAATTACCCAGAGAGAGCATGAGTATGAACTAAGTGCACAGGAGTTTAAAAGTTCTAAGCGAAAAGAACTAATCGAAGAAGGATATGAAATTATCGGAACGGTGGGAGACCAATGGAG
>JAZGGS010000467.1:0-3456 GCA_036480595.1 Ignavibacteriaceae bacterium | reverse complement strand
AAATTCATCAAACAAACCAACGGCAGAAATTGCATTAAAAATTGCTGATGAACTTTCTAAAGTGAATCATCCGATCTTTGGGCACAGAGGTAAACAGATCATAAATTCTTTAATTGAAAATGAGTGGAATAAAAAAATCTAAAATTGAGATTCTTTCGATTCGCTCAGAATGACCGCTGTGTCTGCTTCTTCGGCTCAAACTAATTTTGCAGATACGATTAATAATTACAACAAAAAACTGATTGCAAACCTGATATTGTTAATAGATAGAATTTTCATCACGTTCTATTTTATCTTTGTTTTTCTGATCCGATTCAGTAGTAGATTCAGTATTACTTTTTGAATGATTTTCATCGTCAATATTTTCATTGAAAATAATCTCATCACTATTTTCTTTACGTATTATTTCATTTTTAGTATCAATTTCCTGTATCTCAACTTTTGTTTCCCTGCCAGGTGTTACAACCTTTTGTTCAAAAACATTTTGAGCAAAGTATAATGCAATAAAGCTGATAATTGCTGCAATTATTGGTGTTGTAATCCATCCTGACGAAATTTTGCCAAGGACTTTTATATTTATACCTCTGCCTTTTTTTGCTAATACAATTCCGACTATTCCTCCAATCACTGCATGTGAACTTGAAACCGGTACTAACGGAATAGTTGGTAAACCATGACTTGCCAACCATGTTTCTATTCCCTTCGAAGCAAAAAGGAAAAGTACGATAGATTCGGAAAGTACAACAATCAAAGCTGCAATGGGAGTAAGTTTTAAAAGATCGTTACCCACAGTCATCATTACTTTATATGAATAAGTAAACACACCTACACTTATTGCAATAGCACCAAGTAAAAACAATTGCTGTGTTCCGCTTAAAGTAAACAAGCTGCCTAAAGAAAGATCATTGAACGGATTTGCCGGTACAAACACACCCATAACGTTCGCAATATTGTTTGCACCTAAACTGTAAGCGCCAAAAGCTCCAACAAGGAGTAAGCCGACTCTGTTATAAGAATCTTGCTCAAGCAAATGAATTTTAGTTCTTGTTAGAACAGGCATTGTAATTTTGTAGAAAACAAAAGCGAATGCGGCCGCTAATAGAGGACATAAAACCCACGTTGCTACAATTTTAATCAATGAATTTATATCAGTTGGAGATCCGGTAAAAAAATTCCATCCTATAATAGCTCCAACAATTGCTTGTGAAGTTGAAACCGGCATTTTCAATTTCGTCATCCAGGTTACAGTAACAGCTGCTGATAATGCAACTGTAAAAGAACCCGCAATAGCATTGACCGCACCAAGTTTACCTAATGTTTGCGTAGCCCCGGCACCGCTGATAACTGCACCAAGCACAACGAACACCGCGCTCACAATTGCTGCGGTGCGGAATTTTATCATCCTTGATCCTACTGCAGTACCAAAAATATTTGCCGCATCATTAGCTCCTAATGACCAGCCAAGGAATAATCCGCTAATTAAATAAAACCAAATCATCTATAATTTACATTCTTTGTTAATTAATTGAATCGCTTAATAGCAGCTATTGACAACCTATCGCATACATCTTCGGCTTCATCAGCAATATTTTCAATATGAAGTGCAAAATATCTCATATGCATTTTTTGGCTTAATTGAATATCGGTTCTGAAAACTATGCGTTTAAGTTTTGCCGCTATTTTATCCGATTCCGATTCGTATAATTGAACTTTGTTTATATGATCTCTTACTCTTTTACTATCGGCAAAGTATGCACGAACCGCTGCAACCATTTCTTCCAAAGCCGATATTGATGCTTCTGTCAATTCAATGTAATAGTTTTTAACTTCGGGAAGAATGAACGGAATTTCAACTGAAAATTGATGAAGTGTCTCAGCTGTCATATTTAAAACTTTATCACACGCTTCCAATAATCCGAGAACATCGCCACGTGATTCCGGGATAAGAGTTTCAAGGTAGAGTTTTGTTTCGATTTTACGACGAAGATGGTCTGCATCGCTTTCAGTTGTGTCAATACTTTCCATTCGTTTTTCAAATTCTTCGGTCTGATCTTCCAGATAGTATTTCACACCTTGTTTAAAAAGGAATCCGCCTTTTACGACCAGATCAAGGTAATTGTCAATCTGTGATTCCAGTCTTTTTATTTTTTTAAATAAAACTGCCATCTCTCTGTTCCTTAATTATTTACTTTTCGATTTACCATTTTGCTGCCCTGTTATTATTCTTTGAATCATTGACCTCACCAATTTATTTCCGGGATGAATTAGTGCTAAAATCAGATTAAAATATTTTTTTAACTGGATGGTTTAAAAATAACAAAAGCATTGTACAAAATACCGTTACTTGCCAATTAAAAACAGCAGCCAATCGTTTAGTTTATTTTTCTTGCTTCTCTCCTAAAATTAGCCCAAATTACATTAAGTAATTAAATTTTTGTTGAAGGGAAAATTTCTTGCTGCTGATTTAATTACACGGCTCTGAAACTTCTTACTATAAATTTCATAATTCATTTTTAATTAGTGTTTGGTTCCATCCAAGAATTTGGGACTAAATTAAAATCCAACAATAAATATTCGGAGATTTACTGTGAATCATTTAAAATCTTTTCTTTGTCTTTCTTTGCTACTTCTTTTTTCTATAAGTCTTAATGCCCAAGATAACCGTATGCGAATTGGTTTTGGTGTTGGTTTTAGCAAGGAAGCGAGTGTAATCATTGGTGATGAATCTTCATTAGCTTTACCAATTGATTTAGCCAATTTTACTTTTGTAGTACGTGGCAAAAGTTTTCGTTTTGAACCCAATATTGGATTTTTTAATCTTTCTGCGACTACTACTGGTTATATGGGCACTGAAGTTGATGCTAGTTTGTCCAATTACCGATTGGGGGCAGTAATAGCTTATGCTAATGCAATAGCATCTATGAATTTATATTATGGTATTAATATCGGAGTAATTTTATCTTCTATTTCAGCTGATTCAGATTCAGAATCTAAATCTGATTTCTTTGTAGGACCTGCAATAGGCGGAGAATATATGTTTAGTGATAACTTTTCTTTGGGTGGTGAAATTCAGATTAACTATATAAAAATAGGGAACTTCGATGACGATTCAGATGACTCAATGTCCATTATATCATCCAGAGGCATGATAATATTGCGCTGGTATGTAAATTAATAATAAGTAATCTGCCCAACAGTATTTACTGTTAAGGACTAAAAGCAGGGGACTTTGTTGAGACTAAGAAGATTATATTATTAAAACAAAAAAAGGCGAGCATAAAAATACTCGCCTTTAATTTTTGGGGAAGGGGACTATTTAATACATTCCACCCATACCACCCATATCACCCATACCGCCTCCTGGCATAGCAGGCATTGCAGGTTCTTTTTCTTTCTTCTCAAATACAACAGCTTCGGTTGTAACAAGAAGTGAAGCAACTGATGCAGCATTCTCTA
>JAZGGS010000466.1:0-2116 GCA_036480595.1 Ignavibacteriaceae bacterium | reverse complement strand
TCCGGTTTATCAACTTCCGTTTGTTCCACAAAGTAATCATCAATCATCTCGTCAACAATTTCTTTTTCAGAAAGGGTATCATCTACCTGTTCATCCGGTTTTTCGGTTTCAATTTCCTCTTCGCCTGAAAGATTATTAGTTTCTTCAACTTCTTCTGCAATGCTCTCTTCTTCCGTATCATACTTATCGTCACTTTCTGTTTCCGGCTTTTGTTCTTCAACTTCGGTCTTTTCCTCTATAGTATTTTCAGAACCGGTATCATCCGAAGTTACTTGCTCAATATCCTCTTCTGTTATTTCTTCAAAAAGGTCTTCCACTAAAGTTTCATCTGTGGCTTTCTCACTTGAACTTTCATCATCTAACTCCTTCAACTCTTTCTCATACATCTCTATCAGTTTTTCTTCTTCAGAATTCAGGATGTTACTCATCTCTGCATTTTCTAACTCTGCAGCGTGATCATCCGCCAGTTGCCCAAGAGTCTTCTGTTCTGTTTTTTCATCTTTAATCCCATCAGTATTTTCATCAATAACTTTTTCATCTTTTGTAACTTCTTCAGATTCTTCATCAACATCTTTTTCTTCTTCTTTTACAAACTCTTCATCGACCGGGATACTTTCTGTTTGTTCCTCACTTTCCAATTCCTCTTCAACTTCAGCTTTATCTGTTTCAGGTTCAACCGGAGTTGGAGATAAGAGAACTCTCTGGATATCTTCAATATCATATTCCTTCTTTGCACCTTCTGTAACCGGTATTGCACGGCGAAGATTTAAAAGGTAATTAACAAGGTTTTTTTCTTTAAGAAGAATTTCTACCGCAATTGGAGATACTTTTGTTTTATCCAACCCGCCTATGTTAAAAAAATCGCCAATAGATTTAAGCGCATTATAGATAAGTTGATCTGCATTTGATTTAAAAAGCTCACGGTCAATTTTATTTAAGATAAGATCGAATTCAGTTGCAGAAAGCTGTATAATTTTTCTTTTGGAAAAGTAAACGGCTAGAACATTTTTTATATAATCATAATAATAGACGTAGCTGAGCATCATTTCAAGCTCATCTGCAGAAACGTACTTAAGATCGTGATAAATTAATTTAGTGAGTGACCATTTGGGTTTGACTACGTAATTTGCATTAAATGATACTGCCTGTATAATAAGTTTTTTTACATCTTCAATCGAGATCTTCTTGGTTTTTTTTATCTCATTGGATATTTCATGAAAACGCTGAAAAATCTCTTTACCGGAATAATCGAAATATGAATGCTGCAGGAGTTTTTTCCTGTCGACATAAATCATATAATCGAGTTCGGCAGAAATGTACCGAAGGATTGCAGGATGCAGATCAGTTCCTGCCAGTTTTTCATAAGTAAAAAAGGAACCGAGCCCTTTTACCTTGTTGAGACAAAAATCGCTTATAAATTTTATCTCTTTTTCAAACATTATTGTTCTCTTATTTTTAAACACCACAAGATAAAAAAAATCCCGATTAAATATTAACCGTGATTTTATTCTTATTTTTATCCTATTTTTACCGAGGCATTGTTAATTTAGGATGTTTTTTATACATCCTGAGTTTTTAATTTAGCAGAAATAAAATCCCTGTTCATTCTAGCAATGTTTGTAACAGAAATTCCTTTTGGGCATTCAGCTTCGCAGGCGTATGTGTTTGTACAACTTCCAAATCCCATTTCATCCATAACTGCAACCATCTTCTGCACTCTTTGATATCTTTCCGGCTGCCCTTGTGGAAGCAGAGCGTATTGTGAATCTTTAGCGCCAACAAATAACATTGCAGAAGCATTCTTGCATGCAGCAACACAAGCGCCGCAGCCAATACATTCTGCAGCATCCATTGCAAGGGATGCTGTTTCTTTGGAAATCGGAATTTCATTTGCGTCCGGTACTCCGCCTGTGTTAATTGAGATGTAACCGCCGGCTTGTAAAATTCTATCCATTCCGGCACGCTCCACAATAAGATCCTTCAATACAGGAAAAGCTTTTGCCCTGAAAGGTTCTATGAATAATGTTTCACCATCTTTAAAATTCCTCATATGCAATTGGCATGTAGCAATCTTTGGAATTTTGCTGTGCGGATGACCGTTTATAACCAATCCGCA
>JAZGGS010000465.1:0-5290 GCA_036480595.1 Ignavibacteriaceae bacterium | reverse complement strand
TTTGGAGTTTATGATGATAAAGTTACCAAGAACCAATTCAGCACAAAAAATGTTTACGAATCAATTAAAAATCTGAAGACCGTTGGAATTATTGATGAAGAAGCTAACGGGAAAGTATTAAAAATTGCTGCGCCAATGGGCGTTGTGTGTGCATTAATTCCATCCACCAATCCTACTTCTACAGCTATGTTTAAAGCTATTATATCTTTAAAAGGCAGAAATGCAATGGTTGCAAGCCCTCATCCCGCAACAGTAAAATGTATTGCCGAAGCTTTAAATATTTTAACGGAAGCCGCAGAAAGCGCGGGTGCTCCTACAGGATTAATTCAGTGCCTTTCGGAACCAACAATTGAAAGCACAGAAGCTTTAATGAAGGATAAAAACATTTCAGTTATTCTTGCAACCGGCAGTACGCCGATGGTTAAAGCAGCTTACAGCGCAGGCAAACCAGCTTACGGCGTTGGACCAGGAAATGTACCTGCTTTTATAGAACGAAGTGCAGATTATAAAAAAGCAGTTGCAGATATTATATACGGAACTACATTTGATAACGGTACGCTATGTTCCTCGGAACAAGCAATGATTGTTGATTTTCCTTTAAAAGAAAAAGTGATTGAAGAAGCTAAGTACCTGGGATGTTATTTTGTTTATGCAGAAGAGAAGGAAAAACTTACCAGGGCAATTCAGACCAACCTAAAGATAAATCCTGAGATAGTGGGAAAGCCCGCTTCATTCATTGCAAACTATGCAGGTTTCTCCGTACCCGAAAATACAAAAGTGCTTGTTGCAGATTGCTACGAAGTTGGACAAGCCGAACCATTATCAATTGAAAAATTATCGCCCGTGCTTGCTTTCTATTCTGCAGATGGTTGGATTGAAGGGTGCCACAGATGTATTGATCTATTGCAGTTTGGCGGCATCGGTCATACAATGGTTATTCATTCAAACGATGAACCGATTATTATGAAGTTTGCCCTAGAAAAACCTGCCTTCAGAATTCTAGTAAATACTCCAGCTTCAGTTGGAGCTGTAGGCTACACTACTTCACTTATGCCATCACTTACTTTAGGACCGGGAACATGGGGAGGTTCTATAATCTCAGATAACGTAACGGCAAAACATCTTATAAACATTAAAAGTCTTGCCTTCGAAACCAATCCTGTTAACGAAGGAAAAAGTGTTAATAAGTTTGATGTACAAAAGTACAAAGGAACTAAAGACTGGTTTATAAAAGAGATAGAGGAAAGACTGAGAGAACGCGCAGGCAACCCGCCGTTGAAGGATTCTTATCAATACACAAAAGAAACTGTAAAGGGAGAAGAACCGAAACAGCCAGCTAAAGAAATTATTTACGGGGAAGGGTTAACTGAAAAAGAAATTCAACAGATTATTGAAGAATTTGAGTAATAATTTTTTATAGAAACCTTTTTTATATAAGCTTAATGACTGAACTGCGGAAACAAATGAGAAAATTTTTGAACCACAGCTTCGGCAATTAAATAAGCTGCCCCATTGTGAGTTAACAGGTCTGTATTTACTATCATATGATATAATAGCGGATCCTCTATATCCACATTAAAATAAGATTTAATATACTTCTTCCTGTTCTCATCTCCCTTTTTAATATAAGCAGCAGCTTCTTTTTCATTAAAACCCATTAAATCCATCATATGCTCAATACGTTTCTCTAAAGATGCGATCAATCTTATGTGAAAAGTATTTTTAAGTTTGGAGGTAATAATATTAGCTCCCCGCCCAACTATTATTACGTTACCCATTCTTGCTAATTGAAGAATCGTATCGGTGGTTTTATGGATGATCGTCCATTCCGCTGGTTTAAGTCCCAGCAGTTCATTTACAGCGGCAATCACATGATTATATTTTGTTTCGTACATAAAATCTTTTATCTGCTCCGGCATATTATGATCTTCAAGAACTTTTTCAATCAGGTTTTTATCGAAGTAAGCCCACGATACATTTTCAGGAGCAGAGTATTCATCCAGTATTTCAATTAACTTTTCGCAAACTGGTTTAGCGCCTGCGCCTGTTTGCCGGGATATAGTTACAGCAGGGTAGAGATGTTTCGGTAATAATGAAGGTGTGGCTTTTTCAGCGGTTTGTGATTCAATGTACCGTTTGCATTTTTCATAAACGCCAACAGCCATAATTTATCTCCTTTTTTCTTTTCAGATTCCTTGAGTGGTGAAAAGAATTATATTATTAGTAATTAAAACTCTTAACTAATAATATAATTTTAAAATGATGAAATTCAACAGGCGGGCAGTGATAAATTTAGTTCTCTTTTAATTGATTACTTTTCTGAGATGTTAAACCAGTTCTTTACTTTTTCTACTTCATCGCCGGAAGATAAAATATGATAATATTCGTTCTTGCTGATATCATATGAATAATCTTTCTCCCAATTGCTAATATTTTCAACTATTTCCTTAATTGCATTTATAACCAGGTAAAGTTCGTCAGTGGTCATTGTTGGATGAATAGATATTCTTACCCAACCGGGTTTTTCAGATAAATCACCAGAATTAATTTTATCGGTAAATGCTTTTGAATGTGCCGGATCTAAATGCAGCAGGTAGTGACCATAAGTTCCGGCACATGAACAACCTCCTCTTACCTGCACACCGAACCGGTCGTTAAGAAGCTTTACAATTAAGTTATAATGAATATCCTCAACATAAAATGAAATTGCTCCTAAATGTTTTTCAATATTATCTGCAAGAATATGCAAACCGGGTATTTTGCGCATCTCTTCGAATGCAATTTTAACCAGTTCTATCTCCCGCAAGTTCATATTTTCAATATCCATTTCTTCCTTTAGTTTAATGCAGAGAGCAGCTCTTATTGCCTGCAGGAATGCAGGAGTTCCACCATCTTCCCTCGCTTCAATATTGGAAACAAATTGATGTTGTCCCCAGGGATTTGTCCAATCTACAGTTCCTCCACCTGGATGATCCGGTACTTTATTTTTGTACAATTGAGAATCAAAAATCATAACACCTGATGAACCTGGACCGCCTAAAAATTTGTGCGGAGAAAAGAAAATAGCATCCAGTTTTTCTTCAGGATCTTCAGGATGCATATCAATTTTTACATAAGGTGCTGAGGCAGCAAAATCTATAAAACAATAACCGCCATACTTATGCGTTATTTTTGCCATTTTATGATACGGTGTTTCAATACCGGTTACATTTGAACAGGCAGTAAAAGCACCGATTTTTAGTTCCCTGTTTTTATGCTTGCTTAATTCCTTTTCAAGATTATTTAAATCAACCAAACCTTTATTATCCGGATCTAGAACAATAACATCTGCAATGGTCTCAAGCCATGTAGTTTGGTTTGAGTGATGTTCCATATGAGTAACAAATACAACCGGGCGAAGCTCTTCAGGCAGTTGCACATAATCACTTAATTGCTCAGGAATTTTTAATCCCAGCAACCTCTGGAACTTACAGATCAAACCTGTCATCCCGGAGCCGGCAGTTATTATTACATCATTTTTACCGGCATTGCAATGCTTCTTAATTATGTTGTGAGCTTCGTGGTATGAGTATGTCATTGATGTTCCGGTAGCACTAGATTCCGAATGCGTATTCCCAATGAGCGGACCAAAATCATTACTTATTTTTTCTTCAATCGATTTATATAATCTTCCGCTGGCAATCCAGTCAGCATAAACTATTCTTTGTTTACCATAAGGCGAATCAAAGGTTTTATGGTAGCCGATTATTTTTTCGCGGAACGGCGCAAAGTATTTCTCCAGGTTACTCATATTATCCATTTATTTATAAAAACTTTTCGATGTGTGAATATAATAAATTGAGAGGAGCAAATCATCTTTCTATTATTTCCCCGAAACAGTAAAAATTTGTCTGATTTTTTCTGATTTTTTCCTCGCCAATTTTGTAACTTCGTAAAGTTTGTAGCTAAAATTTATAACAAAATGAAATATATAATTGGTATAGACGGCGGAGGAACAAAGACAGACTGTGCAATTGCAGACCTGTCAGGAAAAATAATCCGCCAGACTGAGGGCAAGCCTTCAAATTTCCTCGTAATTGGAGTTGAAGAAGCTGTTGAGAATATCTTCGGATTGATAGAAGAAAATCTTTTTACACTCGAAAAAGATTTTTCTGATGTAAAGCAGATTGTGATCGGTGTTGCGGGCGCAGGTAGAGAAGATGATGCACGGCTGCTTGAAAAGAGCTTTTCAAATTATTCAGAACAGCAGAGCGTTCACTTTAGAGGTGTAAAGGTTGTTAGCGATGCACAAGTTGCCCTGGAAGGTGCATTCGGTGGAAAAGCAGGTTGTATTATAATTGCCGGAACCGGTTCTATTCTTTTCGGGAAGGATAAAAATGGTTTTATTCACCGCAGCGGAGGATTTGGGAGATTAATAGGTGATGAAGGAAGCGGTCACTCGGTTGGAAGGAAAGGATTATCTGCTGTTGCAAAAGATCTTGATGGAAGAGGTAAAGCTACCTTAATAACTCAACTGTTAAATAAAAAGTATAACATTTCTTCTGCACCGGATTTAATTATGAATGTTTACAAAAATAATTTTGATATTGCTTCGGCGGCAGAAGTAGTTTTATCAGCAGCCGATGAAAATGATGCTGTTGCTTTGCAAATTTTAAATGAAGAAGCAGATGAACTTCTGCTTCATATAAATGCGGTAATGAAGAAAATTAAATCAAAAAAACTGGATATCGCTTTTACAGGGAACTTAATTGCAAATAAAAATATTTATTCTGATATGTTAAGAAAGAAATTTGCGGACAACTTTCCTTCTGTTAAAATAAAAGAATCCGATAATACACCAGTTAAAGGAGCTATTTTTCTTGCGAAGGAAATGTTAAATGTTTAGAAAGGAATCCCGCAATCCATGGGCGTGGATACCTTCCCTCTACCTTGCAGAAGGACTTCCCTACGTTGTTGTAATGACTGTCTCGGTAATAATGTATAAGCGGCTCGGAATTTCAAACACCGAAATTGCATTGTACACAAGCTGGCTTTATTTGCCCTGGGTAATAAAACCATTATGGAGTCCTGTTGTTGATCTGTTAAAAACAAAACGATATTGGATTATATTTAGCCAGTTATTTATTGGCGCCGGGCTGGCAGGAATTGCATTTACAATCCCGGCAGCAAAATTTTTCCAGTACACTCTGGCTTTTTTCTGGCTGATGGCTTTCAGTTCTGCGACTCATGATATAGCTGCTGATGGTTTTTATATGCTCGGTTTATCAAAACACCACCAGGCATTTTTTGT
>JAZGGS010000464.1:0-5228 GCA_036480595.1 Ignavibacteriaceae bacterium | reverse complement strand
ATGGTTTACTTTGCAACTCCTCATCTTAATGCAGACGGTGGAATAATGATAACTGCAAGCCATAATCCGCCGGAGTATAACGGGATGAAGTTTGTCAGGAAAGACTCTATCCCCGTGGGTTACAGTTCCGGTTTAAATGAAGTTGAGCAGATGATACTGGAAAATAATTTTAGCGATGTTAAAGTTGAAAAAGGAACTCTTACTGATGTTGATGTGATGGATGACTTTATAAATAACCTTAGCAAGTTTTATGATGCAGGCAAAATCAGCCCGCTTAAGGTTGTAGTGAATGGCGGCAACGGCTGTGTTGGGCTTGCTCTTAATGCCATTGAAACAAAGCTCCCCATTGAAATGATAAAAGTTTTTAACGAGCCCGATTCAAAATTTCCTAACGGAGTTCCAAATCCTATGATTGAAGAAAACCGCAAGCCAACTATTGAAGCCATAAAAGAGCATAACGCCGATTTGGGAGTTGCCTGGGACGGCGATTACGACCGCTGTTTTTTCTTTGATGAAAAAGAAAATTTTGTTGAAGGATACTACATCGTTGGATTATTGGCAAAATCAATTTTAAAAAACCATCCGGGTGAAAGCATTGTGCACGACCCACGACTAATATGGAACACCATTGAAATTGTTAACCAATACGGCAGCAAGGCTGTTGAATCTAAAAGCGGGCATGCATTTATAAAGGAAAAGATGAGAGAAGTAAATGCAATTTACGGTGGCGAAATGTCTGCTCATCACTACTTCAGGGATAATGCATATTCCGATAGCGGAATGATCCCATTTCTTTTAATTCTCCAGCTTATGTCTGAAGAGAAGAAATCCCTTTCTGAATTAGTTAGCGAGATGATTGAAACCTATCCTTGCTCAGGCGAAATAAACTCTACAATTGATGATGCTGCAGCAAAGATTAAGGAAGTGGAAGCGGCTTACAGTGATGGCAAGATTGACCGTGTTGATGGTTTATCTGTTGAGTACCCCGAATGGAGGTTTAACTTAAGAATGTCTAACACCGAACCGATTTTAAGATTGAACGTGGAAAGCCGCGGTGATGAAAAATTAATGAAGAAGAAAACAAAGGAGCTGTTGAAGATTATAAGATCTTAGAAACTAAAAAATTAATTTCTATAGCTGTTACGAACCACTCCGTGAAATAATTATTCAATCTCAACTTCAACAGTAAAGGGCACTTTTAAATTTTCCCATTCAAGTTTAATTATTGCCGAGTTATCGGAAGTTTTAGTTACTGTATAAACCAGCCATTCCTGCCAGTAACCCTCTTCCGGTGTAACCTCAATCCTCAGCGCATCTTCCGCTTCGTTATATTCAAAGGCGCCCCACTGGTCTGCAACTTTGTTAAATATTAAAGTCCAGTTATCCTTGGTGGGAACTGTAAAAAAACTATAGCTGCCTGCTCTCAATTTTTTACCGTTTATCTCTACATCCGTACTAAAACTAATTTTTGTTGCTTCGTTTGCACCAGCCCGCCAGACAACGTGATAAGGAACCAGCCCTCCCCATATTTTTCTTTCCTTCACGCCGGGTCTGCTGTACTCTATAGAAGCATCAGTAAAACCAACAGTTTGCTGTACCATTGCTTTAGGACTTATTCTTACCTTATCCTGGTTTTGTGCAAACGTAATTACAGGAATAAGCATAAAGATTATTATTAAACCCTGTACACACTTTAATGAAAGCAAAAACTTACTCATAAACTTTCCTTTTATAAGATTACTAACTTTTAATACGAATATAATGTAAATATTCTAAATTTTTCTAATTTCATCAACAACTTTATCTATATAGTTTTTTGTATTATAAAAATGCGGCGATAACCTAACATATCTCAACCATTCATACCTCAACTTTTTACTTTTGCTATTAGCAACAATAATATTTACATTTTTATTGAAAAAATTTTAAGGTACATTATTATTAATTTCGATTCTTACCTTTAACGGACAAAAACGGGCAAAAATATGGGAAATCCAAAAGCACCAAAACACAGAGAATTATCTGTAAAACAACTCCGCTGGAAGTGTAATCCTGATATGTTTGAATTCAGCTCTACCGGCGACCTTGAACCTATTGAAGGAATATTAGGACAGGAGAGAGCTTTAAAAGCGCTTAAGCTTGGCGTTGATCTTAGATCGCCGGGATATAATATTTATATTGCAGGGTTATCAGGTTCTGGAAAAGCAACTGCAGTAAAAAAGATGTTAGAAAAAATTGGGGCTGACGGCCCGGCTCTTTATGATTATGCCTATGTAAATAATTTCACAGATACCGACCACCCAATACTTCTTACCTTTCCTAAGGGACAAGCCAGGATATTTAAACGTGACTTACACAATTCGATTGAAATATTAAAGAAAAATATTCCGAAAGCTTTAGAGAGCGAAATATACCTGGATAAGAAAAAGAGTATTGTTTCAGATTATAACCAGCAAGAACAAGAGCTGATGAACACCTTTGATACTAAACTAAGAAAAGTTGGATTATCTTTAGGTCAGATTAAAGTGGGAGAGCTTGCCCGTCCGGATATAATTCCGCTGATTGATGATACACCGGTTCCAGTTTTCCAGCTTGATGAAAAGGTTAGAGAAGGAAAACTAACTAAAGAGCAGTCACAGGAAATTATTGGTAAATACAATGAGCATCAACAGGAATTACAAATACTCTTTAAGAAAGGATTAAAGATCAGCCAGGAATTCCAGGAAAAACTAACTAACCTGGAAAAGGATTGTGCAGCTGATGTTGTTAAAGTAGTTTTAGAAAATCTGGATGAAAAATATCATGAATCCAAGATCCTTTATTACCTGAAACAAGTGGAAGAAAGTATACTTGATAATATTCAAATATTTAAAGGTGCAAAGCCGGAAGGGGAAACAACCAGCGAAGGTTTTACTATCGATTACTTTAAAGAATATGATGTAAACATCGTTCTTGATAACAGTAATACAAAGGAAGTCCCGATTATAATAGAAACATCTCCCACGCATTCAAATCTTTTCGGTGCTACCAAGCGAGTAAGTGACGGCAGGGGAAATTATTACAGCGATTTTACAAATATAAAAGCAGGTTCGCTTCTTAGAGCCGCCGAAGGATACATAGTGCTGAATGTTATGCACCTGTTCGAAGAAGTTGGTGTATGGAAAACTTTAAAGAGAGTTTTAACATACAATAAATTGGAAATTCAGGACCAGCCCAACATTTTTCAATTTTCTTCATCTACGTTAAAACCGGAACCGATTGATATAAATGTTAAGGTTATACTATTGGGCAGCCAGTATATTTACTCTTACCTTTCAGAGTATGAGTATGATTTTAAAAAGATGTTTAAGGTAAAAGCAGATTTCGATTATGAAATAAAACGTTCGGATAAAGTATTAACCGAGTATGCGCGGGTAATAAAAAAGTTTATCAGAGATGAAAACCTAAAAGAGTTTGATAAAACTGCTATTGCTCATTTACTGGAAATTGCAGCAATCTTTGCAGGGCAAAAAGAAAAACTTACAACCAGGTTTTCTAAAATTGCTGATCTTGCCAGGGAAGCAAACTTCTGGGCAATTGATGACGGGTTTGATGTTGTTACCGCAGCACATGTAGAAAAAGCATACAACAATGCTATAAACAGGCATGGTATGCTTGAATCGAAAATATCGGAAATGTATGAAGACGGAACTTATCTAATGGATACGGAGGGAGAAAGAGTTGGACAGATAAACGGGCTGGCAGTTTACTCTGCCGATTTCTATTCATTTGGAAGACCAACACGCATTACCGCAACAGTTTCTTTAGGCAGCGGCAACATTATTAATGTTGAACGCGAAGCCGGAATGAGCGGAAGGCACTATAACAAGGGCGTTTTAATAATATCAGGTTATTTTAAAGAAACTTTCGGGCAGGATATTCCGCTTGCCTTTAATGCAAATCTTGTGTTTGAGCAATCATACGGCACAGTTGACGGAGACAGTGCTTCATGCGCAGAAATATTTGCATTACTTTCTACTCTTTCCGGTCTGCCAATCAAGCAATCAATTGCCGTTACCGGCTCATTAAACCAGAAAGGGGATGTGCAGCCGATTGGTGGTGTTAATGAAAAGATAGAAGGATTTTATGAGTTATGTAAAACTAAAGGTTTAACCGGTGAGCAGGGTGTAGTTATACCTATTCAGAATGTTAAAGAGCTTATGCTTAAGGAAGAAATTGTTAATGCGGTTGCTGAAAAAAAATTCCATATTTATTCTATCTCAAGATTAGAAGAAGGAATCGAAATTATAACAGAAGTTAAAGCCGGTAAAAAGACAAAAGATGGTTATGAGAAAGATACTGTTTTCGATCTTGTAGAAAGAAAGCTAAAAAATATGTACGCAAAATCGAGAGCTCTTAAAGAGGAAAATGAAAAACCAAAAAAAGCTAAAAAATAAGGGAGTGTAATACACGTAAAGATTAACAAATTATTTTAGCAAAGATTTGCGATTTTGAAAATGAACGATCTGTTACAAAATTCATCTGATTATACTATAGCTAAATGGTGGAAACCCGATGCAGGAGGAAAACTTCTGTGTACGTTATGCCCTCGGTATTGTAAAATTGGTGATGGACAGCCCGGTTTTTGCTATATAAGACAAAACCATGGTGGAATTTTATATTCACTTGGATACGGTCATCCTACCGGCTTTGCAGTAGATCCCATTGAAAAAAAACCGCTTAATCATTTTTTACCGGGTTCAACTATTCTTAGCTTTGGTACAGCCGGCTGCAACCTAGGATGCAAGTTTTGCCAAAACTGGTCTACCAGTAAAGCAAAAACTGATGAACTCAACTCAGTAACTGCTTCACCGGAAGAGGTTGTGCGGCTTGCAATAAAACATTCTACTCCTTCCATTGCTTTTACCTATAACGATCCTACAATTTTCGGGGAGTATGTGATTGATATTTCAAAGATTGCGAAACAGGAAAATATAAAATCCGTTATGGTTACTGCCGGCTACATAGATAAAGATGCTCGCAAAGATGTTTACAAGTACATTGATTCTGCAAATGTTGATCTGAAAGCATTCACAGAGCAATTTTACTGGAAGAATACCTCATCTCACTTGCAGGATGTTCTTGATACACTCACCTGGTTAAAACATGAAACAGATGTTTGGATTGAGTTAACAACGCTGCTTATACCCGGGGAGAATGATTCGCAGGAGGAGATTAAAAAAGAATGC
>JAZGGS010000463.1:0-10730 GCA_036480595.1 Ignavibacteriaceae bacterium | reverse complement strand
TGCTGTGGTTCAGGATCTATTTCGAAAATTATTACGTAAGCAACTACTGCTATCACTACAAGACCAATTCCGCCAAACAAAAGATTTTTTTTAAGTGGTGATTTTTTCTTAACCGGCTTTACAGGTTATAATTTGCCGATATAGGGTTTCCGCAAAACTTACAGAATTTAACCGCCGGTTTATTTACCTTACCGCAATAGGGGCAGTTCATCGGTGCTTCATTTTTTAGTGTAACTCAGTAATAAAGTTGTAAAGTGAAAAATGTTTGCAGTCTATAAAGCAGGATAGAGATGAAATATTTTAATGATGTGGAGATGAGAAGATAGCGTGAAGTATTATTGTAGGCGTACTGTTTCTTATATAGAAGATTTATAGGAGCTCTGCCCTGCTCTTTTCAATCGATAAGAACAGGGCGGAAGTTGGACCAGGGTCAGCTTTTATACACTTAATTGTTTAGGAGGATTATGAACAATTTTTCTAATAGTATCAAACTGCAGGTATGGATACTCTTCTCTTAAAGTATCAATAGCATCGCCGGTTCTGAATTTTTGCGCACGCAGTTGTTTGAACTTCTTCCTGATTTTATAATCTCTAACAGCCCTTTCGTGTATAAGCCCGCGACTGAGAAGGAGATCGTAAATTTCATCACTTATTAAATCTGAAATAGGGTTGGTAAGCTCTTTAATAATTTCACTTCCGTTCATTTTATTACCCTTATATTTAATTGATGTTTTTGCTTCCAGGTTTAGTTATCAGGATAAGAATCTATAATTACCTTCTGCCTCTTTTTAATTCTGATTTAAAATTAGAAAGTTTTGCTCCTTTTACAACCGCATATTTGTGTGGTTTTGTAATATTTGCGCTCAACAATAAAAGGGTACCTACATATATATGTAGGTGGATGTTAAAATCCGGAGGGAATTAAAATCAGATAAGTTTTTTTCTTATTGCTTTTGCAACCGCTTCGGTTTGTGTATGAACGTGGAGTTTTTTGTAGATGTTTTTTATGTGATGTCTTACCGTATCAACACTTATAAATAACCTGTCGGCAATTCCCTGGTAGTTATTTCCCTGCGCAAGAAGATTAACAACTTCCTTTTCTCTTTCGCTTAATTGATCTTCACCTTTTTCAGGAGTTGCATTTTTGCCTTCTTTAAAAGTGTTAATAACCTGGCGTGCAATCCTTGAACTCATCGGGGAGCCGCCCTCGTGAACCTCCTTTATTGCCTCGAGCAAACTTGACGGCGGAGTTTTTTTAACAAGGTAACCGCAGGCGCCGGCACAAAGCGCCTCGTAAACAACTTCGCTTTCTTCATAAATTGTTAACATAAGAATATCCAGACCCGGCTCAATCTCAATTGCTTTTTTCACACCTTCAATCCCGTTCATCCCGGGCAGGGCAATATCCATCAAAACAACATCAATACTTAAACTCTTAAACTTATCTAAAAAACTTTCGCAATCATTAAATGAACCAATGCAGGAGTACCCGGTAGTACCGTTAATAAGTGCAGCTAATCCTTCCCGGATTGTTTTGTTATCTTCAACTATTGCAACGTTAATCATCGTATGTTAAGCTCCTATAAAAAAAAGTATTGATGTAAAAATTTTTCATCTTTTAAAAA
Organism: Ignavibacteriaceae bacterium; assembly: GCA_036480595.1. Lineage (GTDB taxonomy): Bacteria > Bacteroidota > Ignavibacteria > Ignavibacteriales > Ignavibacteriaceae > JAZGGS01. Next base: position 9,105 of record JAZGGS010000463.1, on the reverse strand, counting down.
ATGACCAGATCTTTCTAAGCTTGCTAAGTTTACTTATAAAAATTACTTTGGTTCCTTCTTCGCGTTCCGATCTTAATTTCATTCTTCCTCCAAGTTTCTTTGCACGATTTTCCATGTTCGTAATGCCGTTGCCAGATTTGTTAGTGTGGTCATCAATTCCAATCCCGTCATCGGTAAGTATTAACTCTATCACATCGTTTCTAACATTAGCATCAAGCGTTATTTTTTTGCAGTTACTGTGCTTAATTGCATTGTTAATTGCTTCTTTAAACATCATTAACAGGTTTTGCTTGTAATCCATCGGAAGGTGTACATCGTCTGTCTTATCAATATTCTTTACCTGGAAAGATATACCCACTGTGTTCAGGAATTCGTTGTAAGAATCTTTTAACTTAATAATTAAATCATACAGGGAATCTCTTTGCGGATTAACAACCCAAACTATGTCACTCATATTATCAACAAGTTCGCGGGAAATATTGCTTATGCTTTTAATCTCTTTAGAATTTTTCTCTGCATTGTCATCCATCTTTTGCGTTGCGACTTCGCTGAGAATAGATATTTCTGTCAATCCTGCTCCAACATTATCATGCAGATCGGAAGCGATTTTTGTTTTTAGCTGTTCGATTGCCAGCTGGTTTTTAATGCTGACGGTACTTATGTAATAAATTAAAAATCCTAAAGTGATTATAACAAACATAATGAACCACCAGGTTTGCCAATACGGCGGTGTAATTATTAATTTTATCCTTGTACCGGTTTCATTCCATATTCCATCTGAATTTGTACCTTTAACATAGAATATATATTCTCCAGCCGGTAGGTTAGTATAATTAGCCATTCGAAAGGAAGCATCTGCTAAATGCCATTCCTTTTGAAGCCCTTCAAGAATAAATGAGTATTTATTCTGTTTTGGGTTTGAGTAATCCAATGAGGAAAATTCAAACGATATAAAATTCTGATCATGCGATAGAATTATTTCATCTTGTTCGCCTTTTAATTCCTCATTAAAGATTTTTATTGAGCTAATAACTACTGTTGGAATGTAAGAGTTTATAACGATGCTATCAGGATAGAAATAATTTATTCCGTTTATACCCCCAAAATACATCATTCCATTTTTATCTTTAAAGTATGCACCTCCGCTGAATTCAAGGCTTAGTAACCCATCCTCCAAACCGAAATGTGTAAATCTTTCACTTGCGGGATCGAATTCAAATATGCCATCATCTGTACTAATCCAAAGATGGTTTGAATTATCTTCCAGTATTCCATAAACTACAGCGCTTGTAAGACCCTCCCTGGTAGAATATCGGGTAAATTTTTTAGTTGGCGGATCAAATTTATTTAAGCCGCCACCCGATGTTCCTATCCAAAGCGTTCCTTGGGAGTCTTCGAGTATTGTCATTACCTTGTTATCGCTTATTGAGTTTGGATCATCCGGATTATGTTGAAAGCTAATAAAAGTCTCCGAACTTTGATCAAATTCATTTAAACCTCCGCCATAAGTTCCAATCCAGAAGTTTCCTTTTGTATCTTTATAAAGTGTATAAACCCTGTTGTCAGTTATTGTAGTTGGATCCGAAGGATTATTTTCATAAATGGTGAACTTTGGAACCTCATCTGAGGAATTTGTTTCAAAACTGAGTTTGTTTAGTCCACCGCCAAAAGTAGCTACCCAAATTATTCTGTCGGATTCAATAAATATATCCTGAACCTGGTTTGCAGATAATGAATTTGTATTTTCAGGATCGTGAAGAAACCGTTCGAACCTTCCGGTTCGGGGATTGAACCTATTTAATCCGCCATTATATGTGCCTATCCAAAGGTTGTTAATATTATCTTCTTCAATTACCCTGATGTGATTATTGCTAATACTGTTTGGATCATTTATATCAAATTGATATGCAGTGAGTCTTTTGTTTCTCTGGTTGATAAGGTTTAGTCCGCCTCTGTATGTTCCAACCCAAAGATTATTTCTATTATCTTTGTATATAGACCATACAACGTCATCATTCAATCCTTGCGAATTGCTAGGTTCGTTTTTTAAATAATTAAACTTTGCTGTGTTTTTTTGGACTTTTGTTACACCCTCACCCAGGTGGGCTCCAACCCAGAGAATGCCGGATTTATCTACGAGAAGCGATAGAATTTCGTTATCTGGAATTGAATTTAAATTATCCGGATCATAATAAAAATGTTGAAATGTTTCTGGTTCAATTTCCAATCTATCAATCCCGTCACCGAATGTTCCTATCCATAAATATCCCTCCAAATCCTGTACTATATCCATAACTGTATTATTACAAAGAGAGTTATTTGTACCCTCCCGAGTTATATAACGCAAGAATTTGGCTTCAGATTGAGGCAGGGATTTATTCTCCCGGTCGAGTTTGTTTAATCCCCCATGATATGTGCCGATCCATATTGTTTCATTTTTATCTTCGAATAGTGAAATTAATTTGTTATCACTTATACTGAAATTTCTGTTTTTTTCGTTTCTGTAAGTATTGAATGAGATTTTATTCTTCGGAAATAAAGAACCAATCCCATCGGAATCGTTACTAAACATTACCTTATTAAGCCCACCTCCGAATGTGGCTACCCATATATTTCTCTCTTTATCTGCCAGGATATCCATTATTCGGTTGCTGCTTAAACTCCGTGGCTCATCAGGCAGGTTGTAATAGTGTATCGCCATTTCATTTTTTTTATCGAATCGTATCAACCCGTTTCCCCATGTCCCTATCCATAAATTACTGTCTGCATCTTCAGTAATTGAAGTAACAGAATTATAGTGATTACGTGAGAATGCAAGCGGGTATTCATAGTACTCTTCGCCCGGTTTTTTGAAAGTTTCAAAATAATCGTGTATATAGTAACGCTTGAATGTTTCAGTTTTTCTGTCAAATCTGTTAAGATAACCGTTTACTGTACCTACCCAGATGTAATTTTCGCTGTCTTCAAATATTGACGAAATAAGATTATCCGAGATTGAAGTAGAATCTGTTGGATCGTTTGTATACACCTTAAATTCGTAACCATCATATCGATTGAGACCTTCAATTGTTCCGAACCACAAAAAGCCACGGTTATCCTGAATCATTGCGAAAATTGTGCTTTGAGAGAGTCCATCTGATTCGGTTAGTTGCTTGAAAATGTAATCATCTGTAAAGGCACTGCTCAGAGCAGTTAAAAAGAAAAGTAAAATAAATGTTGAAACGATTTTCATTTGTCTAAGCATGTTCTTTAACTATTACTTAAATATAATGAAATGAAGCGGAAACTTTTACACTCGTTTTTTCTCCACCTGCTCAATCGGGAAAATCCTACTATAAAATTAATTTGCTGCCATTCAACTAATCAGCTTCTAAAAAACCTTTATCGTGTAAATGAAATTTATTTTTCCAGATATTTCCACGCAGTTCTAAAATGAAAAGAATAATTACCGGTAAATGCTGTATGTAAATTATAATTTCAGATAAGTATTTTATTTGATATAACGGTAAAAGCAGCGGGTAAAGAAGTAAAGAAATCATCGGTCTTAAAGCCAGCAGCGGAACCATCCAGCTATAGTACCATGGAAACTGTGTGGGACTTATAAGGTATAGCACTGTAACTATCAATAATGCTTTGCCGAAAAACTGAGTTTGGTCAGAAGGTTTCCTTTTAAGTATAAATGCAATTAGTATAATATATAGAATTACAATTCCCCACCTTGTTATGCACGATATACAACTTATATTCAATTCGAAGATGTAAATAACATTTTGAATTGACCATTTAAAAATTGAATAGAACGCTGCGTTGTTTATCCATTTACTTGCATATTTTATAAAACCTAAACTTTCATCCAGGTTGCTTATCAGCACAGGTAGAAACAGTATTAATACCATCAATGCAAATGAAAAAGTATATTTTGTTGTTTGCTTCCAATCTGCCAGGGTGTTTCTTAACAGAAGGGGTAGGAGTACAACCGGCCACAGTTTAAAACCTGCAGCAATTGCAAGCGCAATTACGGAATACCACAACTTGTTTTTTGAATGAAAGTATAATGCCAACATTACCGGCAATAATGCCAGCAAATCCATATGTGCGCCGTTGAAAATTTCATGAATAACAATTGGATTCAACCAGTAGAACGCAACAAATAATGTTGGAAGCTTTAAATGTCTAAGCGTTTTTATCAAAACAAATAAAAGTAACAGATCGAAAAGCAGCAGAAGTACTTTCCAGCTCCAGTATTGCCAGTCATCTATAAAATATGCTGCTGCAAATACAACTTGAGAAAGTATAGGATAAATTGTCCTGATGTGCGGATGATTAATGTTTTTAATTATCTCACCGGAATCTTCTGCAAGTTGATGAAGTTCTTCCGGCACATTATCATTCCCCTCCATTGTTTCCAGTGGGCTGTAAACATAGGGATTGTAACCATGCGCTGTTACTGCGCCATCCCACAGGTAGCGGTAATAATCATCTTCCAGAACTGGCTGCGATAGGATGAGAATAATTCTTACCATAAGACCAGATAAAATTATTGCCCAGAACCAACCGCTGGTATTCAGCAGTCTTTTAATATTATAAACAGCTACAAAAAAGAAAAGAGCAATTATAATTCTGAATAAAGTATAAGGAACAATATCGTTTGTGTGTGGTTTGAGATTTAAAGCTAATTCAGGAGATTGAATTAGAATATAAACTGAGTAAGCAATAAGCAGAAGAAAAAAAACTATCCATAGGGAATGGAAAAATTTCCCCGGGATTTTATGTTTTATATTTTTCACCAGATCATTGGTAATCATTCATTAAATTCAAATAGTAAAAAACCGTGTGGCAAAACTAATTATTAATTATAGGAATCCTGGTTTTTTAATAACCCGGGAATAATTTTAATCGGGATTTGTTATTTATTAAGACAAAACTAAATATTGTTAGCTGGATGTAAGTGCTTCAACTTCTTCCACTGCTTTAGGAATTGGTTTGCCAAGCACTCTGTGTCCTTCTTCGGTTACAAGAACATCATCTTCAATTCTTATTCCTCCAAAATCGCGGTACTCCTGAACTTTATCATAATTAATATATTCAGTATGCCTCGATTGTTTTTGCCACATGTCTATAAGTTCCGGAATAAAATAAATTCCCGGCTCAACGGTAAATACATAACCGGGTTTAAGTCTTTTTGCCAACCGCAGGTAAGATAAACCAAATTGCGGACTGCGGGTAGTCTCTTCATCATAACCCACAAAAATTTCACCTAAACCTTCCATATCATGCACATCCAGTCCCATCATATGTCCTAACCCATGCGGAAAGAAAAGAGCGTGAGCACCTACATCAAGTGCTTCGCTGATGTCGCCATGCATTAATCCTATTTCCTTCAAACCATCAACAATAATACGTGCGGCTAGCATATGCAGATCTTTATTATAAACATCAGGTTTAACTTCTTCAATTGCGTACATCTCTGCTTTTAACACAATTTCGTAAATCTCTTTTTGCTTTTGGGTGAATTTACCGCTCACAGGCAAAGTGCGGGTTATGTCGCTAGCGTAATGCAGTTTTGTTTCTGCACCGGAATCGTTAACCAGCAGATCTCCTTCCTTAACTATATTCTTGTGTGAATGATTGTGCAGAGTTTCTCCATGAATTGATACTATTGGTCTGAAAGACAAACCATTACCCAGCGATAGCGCTATCCCTTCAATCATTCCGGCAATCTTTTTTTCGCTTATGCCTGGTTTTAACATTCTCATTGCTGTGGTGTGCATTTTATTAGCTATATCTACAGCAAAATCAATTTCTTTTATTTCTTCTTCCGATTTTACAGAACGCTGTTCAACCACAGCCCTGATTAATTTTTCAGAAACATAATCATTTACCCTAACAGGATATATACCAAGCAAGCTGCTTATCTTTAATAGATTTTCCGGTCTGTACTGAGGTAAAAGATGAACTTTCTTTCCAAGGGTAAATGCATCTTTTAAAACTTCCATAAGTTTATCAGCTTGTTCAGCTTTAACGGCACCAGCAATTTCAGCTCTTAACTGAATAGCAGGTTGTGGACCCATCCACACTATATCATCAACTGTAAAATCATTACCATAAATTGTATCGATATTATTATCAATATCAATAGTGGCAGCAAGCCCGGGTAAATCGAGACCAAAATAATATAGGAAACTACTATCCTGCCTGAATGAGTATGTGTTTGCAGTATAATTTGCCGCACTTTCTTCATTGCCGAGAAAAAGTATTATCCCGGAATCGAATTTTGCTTTTAAGGCATTTCTTCTATCAGTGTAAGTTTGAGGTTCGAACATATTTTACTCCTCTAGGAATTAATATTTTTTATTTGAAGTTGTTCAATATATACTTTTTTAGAATTTTGAGTTTATATAAAACTTGAAAAACCGTAACTATAAAAGTATTGAAATATCAACCGTAATTCCATGCAGATTAATTGTAAATATGAAATAAATTAGTTCAACCTTATTAATATTCTCTGTTGATATTTCTAGTTGCTAAGCATTTTTGTATTGCAATATTTATATTACTACTATTGGTAACATCCATTTTTTAATATATATTTCATTTTCAGACAATTATTTGCATTTGGTAATTTTGAAATTACTCTTGACAATACTGGTTGGATTTGCTCTTTATCAGCCACTTTGGGCACAGGATGCATTTATATCCAAAGATCATATGTTTTCAGGAAACTGGGTTTTTTCTCTGGAAGGCGGAATTGCCTTAGGGCTTACCGATTACAAACAAACAAAGTCGGGCTACTCAACAAAATTATCATTAGATTATTTTTTCCAAACTGATTCCCCAAGCAGCTTTGCAATAAGATTGTTTGGAACAATGCAGAAGATTTCCGGGCAAGATGACAGAACTACGGTCTCTGCCAAAGATAGCGTGCGCGAGATTATTTCTCCCTTCTCCACAGATATTAAATCAGTCGGGATTGCATTTTCATACAACTATTCAATTGATGATGTTATTTTCCCCTTTCTGATGGCTGGTCTGTCAAATCTGTGGTTCGATCCAAAAGACAACGAAGGAAATCCTTTATTTGGAAATGAAACCGGGTTATACGAAAAAAATACGATAGCATACGATTTCGATTTAGGTATTAAATATCTGGTTAGCGATTTTGTTAGCTTAAACCTCTCAGCCGGAGCCCATTTTTCACTTACTGATTACCTTGATGATGTAGCAGCATCAAAATCGAACGATTTTCATTTTACAGTTTTAGCCGGAATATCTTTTTCACCATTTGTAAATGTTGATAACGATGATGATGGTATTAAAAATTCAGATGATGTTTGTCCCGATGTGCCGGAAGATATTGATGGATTTGAAGACGAAGATGGCTGCCCCGATTTGGATAATGATAACGATGGAATTTTAGATGCAGATGATTTTTGTATAAATGAACTTGAAGATTTTGACGGGTTTGAAGATCTTGACGGCTGCCCCGATTTGGATAACGATAAAGATGGGATTCCTGATATATCAGATCTTTGTCCAGATAACCCGGAAGATTTTGATGGATTTGAAGACGAAGATGGCTGCCCCGACCTGGATAACGACAACGACGGGATTCCCGACGAGTTTGATGACTGCCCTAATATAGCAGAGAATATAAATGGAATTGATGATAAAGATGGCTGTCCCGATTCCGCATTCAATAGCCGGCCCACTGAACTAATTTTTAAGGCGGATGAAATATTTAGCAGCAATTCATCCAAAATAAAATTTGAAGCTAAAGAAAAACTAGATGAAGTGACTGCCATTTTAAGAGAGTATCCTAATTTGAAATGGAGGATTGAAGGTCACATGGATAGCCATGGTTCGGAGCGTTTTATAAGAACTCTGTCATTAGAAAGAGCAAAAGCAGTATTAGAATACCTGGTTGTGTTTGGTGGTTTGAACCGGGCTAATTTTGAAGTGTATGGTTTGGGAGATAAATTCCCGATTGCAGACAACAAAACTGAGCAGGGAAGAGGGAGAAACAGAAGAATTGAAATCATCAGTGAAGAATAAGTTCCATTCTTAAAAATAAGCATATAGTTTAGCACACTTTTCCAGCCAATCCAACTCTGCAGTTTAACTTATCTGTAGGAACTTTACCGGTAAAAACTACGTTAATAATTAATGACCGCATTCAATTTTCACATTATTTCCTACATTAATGTTGGTATAATTATTCTTGGAATTATAAAAAAATCCAGAAAACTAGAATTAAGAGGTACCCGGAAATGAAATCTCCTGATTCAATAACATATTCAAAAAGCAGTTCAGTAATTAACACAAGTATTGAAAAATTAGTGAAAGGGAATTTTTCACCAGGTAGTTTAAATGCCCCTTACACCATGGTAGGTCCCATAAGAAAAGCCGGGAACGCAAAAGGTATTTTTAAGATGATTATGGGGGTAGTATATTTTGTTTCGTTGGTTTACTTTGTAACCAGGTTATTAATATAATCAGAACGGATAAAACAGGATAACACTAAAAAAGCAGGTGCCCTCACGTACCCGCTTTTTCTTTTTTAAAAGTACCTGGCTAAGAAAAAACTTAACTGTACCTTACTAATATTTTATTAAGTCCTGGTTAGATCTTTTTAATAACTTTAGCCGGCACACCGGCAACAACCGAATTAGGCAGTACATCCTTTGTTACAACCGCTCCTGCGCCAACAATTGCGCCCTCTCCAATTGTTATTCCGCATAAAATTGTAGCCGATGATCCAACCGAAGCTCCGTTACGTACAAAGGTTTCAACAACTTTCCAGTCTTCTTCAGTTTGCATGCTGCCATCGTGATTAACCGAACGGGGGTGTTTATCGTTTGTAAAAGTTACGTTATGACCTATGAAAACACCATCTCCGATATGAACACCTTCGCAAATAAAAGTATGAGATGATATTTTGCAATCTTTGCCTACCGAAACGTTTTTCTGTATTTCTACAAATGCTCCTACTTTTGAATTATCCCCAATAGAACAACCGTAAAGATTTACAAAATCAAAAATCTTTACGTCTTTACCCAGTTTTACATTGCTTATATTTTTTTTCTCCATTCAATCAGTCTGCCATTA
>JAZGGS010000462.1:0-2631 GCA_036480595.1 Ignavibacteriaceae bacterium | reverse complement strand
TACTTCCCAGCTCATATAAAACTAAGGCAATCAATATTCTATTACTTGGATTATGCTCTTTTTTTAATTGTTCTATCAATGCTTCTTCAGCTTCGGCAATTCTGTAATAACCGACAAAATAGATTGAACTTCTTTTTACCCCATTATTATCTGATTTAATACCTTCAAGTAAATTATCAAAAGCATATTTAATGTTTGTTATGTCTTTGATAGAATTGGGCTGAGCTGTGAGCTCACTTATAGTTGCAACAAATAACAGGGTTAAAGAAACAATTACTAATTTGGTTCTGGATAATACTTCAAGTTTCATTTTGCACCTCCGCTAGTTTAGGTTTTGATTTATAAATATTTTTATCGTTGTATATTTATTAAGACTCAAAAATTTAGCAAGGGGTATAAAGAAAGTTGATAATCGGTTCAATTAAATGATAAAAGAAAACCCCCACCAACTTTCATTGATAGGGGCTTTAATAAAAAAATAATTTGTTAAATTTACTTCATCAACATTTATCCGCCGATCCGCCGCGGCGGATTAACGAAGGAGGACCATCTTCTTAGTCTCGACAAAAGAACCTGCACGCCCCGGCGCGTAAACTTGGAGTCTGTAGAAGTAGATTCCGCTTGATAAATTGCCTGCTCCGCCTGTGGCGGAAAACTCAATCTCATAGCTTCCTGCAGGTTTTTCTTCATTTACTAAAGTTGTTATTTTATTTCCTAAAACATCATAAACCTTCAGCATAACAAAACTTATTTCCGGAATTTGATATTTAATTGTTGTAGTTGGATTGAATGGATTTGGATAGTTTTGGTATAAGATAAAGTCCTCAGGAAAAACTGTAATATTTGATAGTCCAGCAGATGGATCGAGGATTACGGTTATATCCGCTGATGAATTAGCTAAAAGATTAACACCTACATAGTACACTGCAATCGAATCTGAATCATCGACCTGTAGCAACTCACCACCTGTTACTTCAATATTTCCTTGTTCATTGGGCATCAGGAATTTTAATTGGCTGTGTTCAAAATTTTCATCAAGATAGTTCTCAATATGAGCTGTAACGGTGTAATACTGACCATTGTTGGCTGGTTGGAATTGAACATATAGATTATTTCCATATTGCCCAGCTGAGATTGTAGGTGATGGATAAATGATACCATTTGTAATTCTCACCAATCTGTATGATCTGTTACCATCGCAAACACTCTTGGTGGAAATATTATATGGTGGATTGGATAGGTTCCCAGAATTATTATGTGAATGACCCCAAATAGCCAATTCTACGCCAAGTGAATCGACATTGATTTGATCAGAAAAATCATAGTGGTAAAACAGCACTTGGGAAGTACTTGCAGATGAGTTGGCTAATTCTTGTGTCAACCATTGCAACTGACCGGATGTAAAGCTAGTTTCACCATAAATATTATTTCTCCATAAGTCATAATTTCGATAAGATTCGAGACCTATATAATGAACAGGTCCATAATTGAAACTGTAGTTTTGAGTATACCAAGGAGCACCCGGTGGTGGATCGTATAAACGTTTCCAACCAAAAAATTTCCACCAATTCCGTCTTGCCGTTCCATCAGGCATAGGGGTAGGAATCCAACCTCCAATATCGTGGTTACCCGCAAGTAGATAAACGGCCTTTTCAAGTTCTGTTAGCAATCGTTGAGATCTACTGTAATATCTTCTTCCTAAATAGTCTTCAAGTTCTCCTTCATTTATAAAATCCCCTGTTAATAGAACAAATTCCGGATTTATGATATTTATATCATTTATAACTTCTCTTAAATCCTGGATTTCAGATGTATCACTTTCAGAACCAGGTTCGTAATAGTATAGATGAGTGGGTAGGTGAGTATCAGTTATATGAATAAAGTAGTATTCATCTTTATATTCAGGTATTACCATTACAGCATTCTTTGTCGTATCGACTATTCCTCCATCAGCTGTAACCACGAGATCGTAAAGTTCGTAAACGGGAATGAGACTAGGGATGCGTGCAGATACTATCCAATAGTACAATGATGGATCATATACGGCATTTACTATATCAAGTGTAACCAGCTTAGTTTGATGGATAAGTTTGGCGTTCCACCCAGTTGTGGTTAAATCGGCTTCGCACTCTATCTTTATAGTATCACCAGGTGTGGCTATAACCGGAATATTTAACAAAGGTTTTTGAATGATGGTAAGTGTATCACCTAAAGGATAAACTGTGGTATCAGCACTTAGATTAGATTCAAAAGATCTGTACTCTCTCTCTCGATGAAAATCTAAATTCCACCCTTGTTGAGCAAATATGTTTCCACCTAAAAGTAAAATATTAAATACAATAAGAGCAAGTCCTGTATTAACATTAATAGTATTCATTATAATTGCAATAAGTTGTTATACAATCTCAATAATTCATCCCTATCCGCCTATCCGCCGCAGCAGATTAACGCAGTCGGATTCTTCTTTTCTTAATTCCTATTTGAGCAATATCATCTTTTTAACTTGTGTAAATTCAATAGCTTGTAACCTGTAGAAGTATATTCCGCTTGGTAAACCACTTCCATCAAACTCCACTTCATAATTCCCAACTTGTTTTTCTTCATTAATCAAAGTTGTGATTTCATTTCCTA
>JAZGGS010000461.1:0-4836 GCA_036480595.1 Ignavibacteriaceae bacterium | reverse complement strand
TCAACAACAATTATTGGAGGAACTCCAAGTGTAATAGAAGCTGCACCATCAAGGTTTGTAGGTGCGTTAAGAGTTTGGGTAGGAGTAAATCGATATATGTTTACGTTAAATGATGTAATATATAATTCATTATTCTGATCAAGTCCAAAAGATGTAATATCACCAACAGCAGTTAAAAGAAGTTCGTTGGTTGCAGGGTTGATACCATCATAAGTAAGTGCCCATATTAATTTCGTTACATAATCACCGTAAATATATTTGCCGTTAAGTTCGGGTACGTTTTGCCCGCGGTAAACATAAGCGCCGGTTATAGAGAAACCGGTTGGATGATCATATTCCCAGACTGGGTCAATATATACGGAATCAGGGTAATTACAGCCGGACAAATTGTAAACATGTGTACCTTCATAGCAGCGCCACCCATAATTTTCCCCGTTTTCAATAATATCAATTTCCTCCCAGGCATTTTGTCCTACATCGGCAGCCCAGAAGAAATTAGTTACAGGATCGAAACTACAGCGCCAGGGGTTTCGCATACCCCATGCATAAATTTCTTTAACAACACTACCTGTACTATCTACAAAAGGATTGTCCGAGGGTATTGCATAATTCAAACCGGGATCCTGGTTATCAACATCTATTCTTAAAATTTTACCCAGCATTGTTGTTATTTTTTGTCCGTTATTCTCCGGATCGCCACCTGAGCCGCCATCCCCGGTTGCAATGTAAAGGTATCCATCGGTTTGCCTGAAATCCAGCCATCCGCCGTTATGGTTACTGTAAGGTTGATCAAAATTTAAAAGTTCAAACTCACTATTCTTATCTGCTGAATCCGGATTGGTTGCAGATACCTGGAAACGTGAAATAATTGTTCTTCGCGGACTACTTGCGGTATAATTAACATAAAAGTAACCGTTGGTTTCATAGTCAGGATGAAAAGCCAATCCAAGAAAACCCATCTCTCCGCCAGCAGAAACCCGGTCTGTAATATTTAAAAAGGTTTTAGTAGTGGTGACTGAAGGTGAGTTATCAAAAACTTTTATTCTACCGCTTCGCTCAACTACAAATATTCTATCAGTACCGTCACCCGCGTGCGTTAAATATAGTGCACTGCTGAATGAGAGGTTGGGGAAAGCTACTTCCAAATTATACTGGGCAGATGCTGTTGCTGATAATATCATTATCAGCATTAAGACAACGAACTTATTTTTTTTCATCTAAGTTACCTTTTTTGTTTTTTTACTTTATTTCTTCTCTTTAATTCTTTCTTCAGTTTAGTCAGATCAAAAGAGAGATCTTCTGCGAGGGCTGCAAGATTAGCAAAAGTGATAAAGATCTCTTTCGTGCTTCTTAAAAATTTACGTTCAAAATTCTGACTGGAAGGTTTAGCTCCAGGAGATATTTTCCTGCTTCCTTTTTCTTCTAAGAAGAGTTTTTCTAAATTGGTATAGTTTATTAATACAGATATTAATAAAACCCAGTTTAGCAGTAACTGAAAGCGCTCTTTGTTAAAATATGTTATCCCTTCATACTTATTAACGTGTAAAAATTTAAGAACAATATTATTATTAAGCAATACTGAAACAGGTATCTTGGTTAAATAATTTTGATTATTATCCTCTCTTTTCTTTTTTGATTTCTTTTTACTTCCGGTTTTTAAATTATCTTTTAAAATCAGATCATAAAAAAGCAGGTTTTCAGCTAGTTCAGTTTTTTGAAGATAATTTTCCTCTTCATCTAAATTGCTGAAAAGATTATTTATTACTTTTGACAGCATCATGTCGTTACAGATTTCATTAATAACAATTCTGTCTGCTTTCTTCTTTGGTATGGCGTGGTTCAGTGCTACGTAAAGGAACAAGAGCAATAAATCAGTTCCGAAATTAAGCTGGTCGTTTACAGGTAATTTTAGATTAGTTCCCTGTATCCATTTGGTAACATTTTTTCTCTTATTAATCCTTATCCAGAACTGGTAAAAGCTGCAGGTTGTTCTCATTGCAGAAGTAAATTTTTCTAATTTCTGCTCTGAATCAATTTCAAATTCAGCAGTTTTATTTATTTGAGCCACAACATTTTCAAAAGCATTTATTATTGCGGGTGGAAGTTTAATATCATCCTGTTTTTTTCTTTTAGTTTTAGAAGAAGCGAGTAGATAATTTCTGAATTTTTCCAGGTTATCCAATGAAAAAAGATCTTCAATAGAGCTATGCAGCGGGATAAGATCCATCTCATTAATTGCTTCCTCCACAGATGAAACTCCTTTCCCATTCAGGTGATTGTAAAGCAGCATGTATCTGCCGGAGGCATCGTAAATTTCTACAAAGTTATAACATACCCTGTACTGGTAACCAAACAAATGAATACTTAAACCATTTTGGGAGATTTCCTTACCTGAAAGAAGATATTGCAGTTGAGTCCTGTGATCGGTGTAAATATAGAAGTAACCGGATAGTGGTTTAATGCCCAGTACATTTGAAATTTTTCGCGGATTCATTGAAGAGCCCGTGTTTTTTGATGATGCTTTCAAACATGAGTAGCTGATTGAACCGCTTGCCTGGGAATAAGAATTATTATAAAGAATCAGCGCAATTTCACTATTCACCTTATTGCTGAATGCAAAAACATTATTGTTTACTTTATTATTTCTATCTACAAAATCATATAGTTCAAAATTTTCTGCCTGGCTGAATAAGTGCCGCATTTTAAGCAGGGGAAAGAGTTCCTTTTTGTGTCTCCATGCAAGATGCTCATCAACCGGTTCATCGTAGTACGCCTGTTTATATTCCATTCCATATTTTTCAGAAAAACCTTCAACCTGTCCATGCCCGAACATAGGCAGCCCCGGCATTGTAACCATCATTACTGCTACACCAAAGTATTTATCTCCTTTACCGAACTGGTTAACAGCAGTTTCTTCATCGGGGTTGCTCATAAAATTTACGTAGCGCTTTAATATCTCAGGATTAAACTCAAGTGTGTTCTTTAACAATTCCTTATACTTTTCGTTTTCTTCTTTCATCATCATATGCATAAAAGCACTGTTGTAAACCCTGTGCATTCCAAGAGTGCGAACAAAGTAACTTTCCATCAGCCAGAAAGCTTCTGCAAGAAGCAGCGTACCGGGTAAAGCTTCACTAACCCGGTCAACAACCTCACGCCAGAATTCGGTTGGCATCAGCGCATCAAATTGTGTTTTAGTCATCGCATAATCTGAACGAGATGGAATTGCTCCTCCTTCTCCCGGTTTAGGGAACCATAACCTCTGGAAATGTTTGTTTGCAAGTGTCATTGCCGCATCAAACCTGATAATGGGGGTTTTATGAGCAACGTGTATAATAGTCTGGATCAACGATTCCTTAACTTCCGGATTGAGTAAGTTTAGTTGTGCAGTATCGTTCCACGGCATATGGGTTCCATCATTGCCATGATAAATGTAACGTTTATCTCCAGTGTTAGTATCTCTTCTTTCAAATACTACGGCAGCATCCGACCTATTGTAATAATTATCTTCAATTTTTACTTCCACCCGGTCATCATCCGAAAGATTGGGTCCGGTAAATTTATATGATGGGAAAGGCGGCTCAGTTGATTGAATAAAGTAGCCGGGTTTTTCAATAATCCATTTAGAATAAATGCCGGTATGATTTGGGACCATATCACTTGCCAGTCTTATTCCTCTTTGCCAGGCACGGTCTTTCAGATTTTGAAAAGCACCTTCGCCTCCAATCTCATCCGCAATTACATAATCGAATAAAGAATAAGCAGAAGCTGCTGCCTGCGGGTTTCCGGTTTGCTGTTTTATTTTTTGTGAAGCATTGCTTCTTTCCCAAATTCCAATAAGCCAGAGTGCGGTAAAATTCCATTGTGCAAGCAGGTCAAGTTCTTCATCAGGAATCTGGTCTAAGGTCTTAATCTCGAATCCATATTTTTCAGTTAGCTGGTGCATCCACACAAAAATATTTTTTGCAATCATTACAACATCAGGTATCCAATGTATGTCTTCAGTAAACTTTTCTATCTCTGCAATGTATAAATCACTTTCATCATCTGTAATAGGTTTCTCATCTTTTCCCTTCATCTTTAAAGATGCACGTAATTGCTGATGGGAGGGATAAACAGGAACAGGCGGGGTGGCTTTTTCGCCGCCGCCATGTTTTACAAATAGTTTATACTCCTCTTTAATCAGGTCTGCAGCTTTTAATAACCTGGTAAAAATTTCTTCTCCAATAAATATCTTCCATTCTTTCCTGATAAACTCAAGCTGGTGCTCTAAGCTGTTGGGATTGGCAATTGCTGGTTTTTTAAGTAAAGAAAAGAGATGCATTCCGCCCGCGCCTGTCGGTTTTTCCTTATCGAAAAACTTTTCGGTTTTTTCTATTAGATCTATGTACTTTGTTTTTTTATGAAGCACTTCATCAGAAAAAAACTCTTTTAATTTAGATGCGGCAGGGTTAAGATTTTCCAGGTGAAGAAGTATTAACTCTTCAAGAATAATTTCAGTGTTTAGTTTTCCGCCTGTTGAGCCGGATAGATATTTTTTGTGGCTCACCTCTTTTTTAAATACAGCCAAAGGCGGAAATTCTTTTACAAAGGAAAGGAGGATATTTGACAACTCTTTTTCACCAATATCTTCTTTCAAAAAAGTATTGGCTCTTTTAAACACTCCCGGGTTTTCATCCTGCTCATACTTCCTTATCAAGAAATGGAAGACCTCGTGCAAAAGTCCAAGGGCGTTAAGCTCCCCCGGTGTCACAAGTTGATTACTTGAATCACCGGATTTTCTTTTTTGATTAATTTTATCTGAAAGCAACCGTGCCTGGTTGAAATTAGCTATTA
>JAZGGS010000460.1:0-6428 GCA_036480595.1 Ignavibacteriaceae bacterium | reverse complement strand
TGAATTATTTACCATTTAATTATAAGTTTAATCTATAAGTGTTTCAGACCTTTAAAAAACTCCTAAAACATTCCTTTGTTTATAGTATCAGCAATGTAGCTGTAAAAGCTTCTGGAATAATATTACTACCAATTTATACAAATTACTTTACAGTAGAAGAATTTGGTCGTCTCGGACTTATCCTTGCGATAATTATAATCTTAACACAAGTTGTTGTGTTAGGTCAGGGACAATCAATCTTACGTTTCAATAATCCTAAATATAGTGAATGGAATGTAAAGTCTGTTCTCTTTTCACTGTTAATTTTAGTGTTAATTGCATCTCTGGTTTTTACTTTATTAGCAGAATTGACCTTATATCCTCTAGCAAATTTGCTAGGCAATATAGCTGATTATTACTCATCACTTCATATAGCTATTTATATTATTACTGTAACGGTTATTAATAACTTATTTCAAAACAAGCTTAGGGCAGATGAGAAATCTGTTTTTTATTCGATGCTGAATATTATCAAATTAGTTGTGTTAATGATTGTCACGATTTATTTGGTTGCGGGCAAAAAGATTGGAATAAATGGAGTTTTAATCGGTTACCTGTGCTCTGAGATTGCAGCCTTTGTAATCATTCTTCCGCCGATGATAAAACAAATGGAAATTAAACTTAATTTTGAAGTTATCAAAGCATCGCTTAAATTCGGAATTCCTTTAATCATTAGCGGTCTGGCAGTTACACTCCTGAGTATTAGTGATAGATTTTTAATTAAATTTTTGGCAAGTGAAGCGGCTCTTGGATTATACGAACTGGGTTACAGAGTTGCTGGTATATTAACAATGTTTTTCTTGATGCCTTTAAGTTTAACTCTTTTACCTATTGCTTATAAAATATATAATCAACCTGGCGATAAAGAATATTATAAAAAGATAATGACCTATGTAACATTCATACTAATGTGGGGAGGACTTTTTCTTGCTGTTTATAGTAAGGAAATTATTTCTCTCTTCTCATCAAGTGATTTTTTTATCCCGGCTTACGAGGTAGTCCCTGTGATTTTACTGTCTTTAGTTTTTCTTGGCATGAGTATGATTTCCTCACTCGGAATGTATTTGGTCAGTAAGACAATCTATGTTGCTGTAATAACTGTTGTTTCGGCAACGATTAATATAGGATTAAATTTCCTATTAATTCCTGTTTATGGAATAATGGGAGCAGCCATAAATACTCTGGTTGCATCTATACTCCTATATTTTCTTTCATTAATAGTTTCTAATCATTATTACAGAATTAATTTTGAAAATATTAAGCTTCTATTACTTTTAACAATTGGAACTGCATTATTTTTTATAACTTATTTTGTGAAAATTGAAACACTAGGAATTAATATTATTTTTAAACTTATTATAGTTATTGCTTTCCCAGTGATTTTATACTTGAGTTCCTTCTACGATTCTTCTGAGATAAGAATTGTAAGAGGATTTATTCAAAAATGGAGAAATCCATCGGATTGGCTCAGTAATTTAAAGAATGAAAGTATTGATTTTTTTAATAAAGATTAAATAATACAATCATTACAAAAGTTGGCTTGGAAAATATTGATTGAACTAATAATCGATTGAGATAGAAAATGAATGCTATCAAGAGGACTACTTGGCTTGAAAGTTTTGATTCAAAATTTTTTCAACATTAGTAAATATTAAATACGTGAAGACTATCAGAGACTATTTTAAAAAGGTATTTTCAAAGAGCCCTTTGGGATTAATTCTATATACTCGCAAATTTATTTTCAGTGAAGAAAAAATCAAATACCAAAAAAGGTATGTTAGGTTTAATATAAAACCTGGAGCTAGAGTATTAGATATCGGAAGTGGTGGGGAACCATTTCCGTACGCGAATTTTTTAATGGACCGTTATCCTGGAGAAACTCAACATCGTTATAATCCATTAAAAACAAATAATCTTCCATTTTCTACTGGAAATGTTGAATTTCTTCCGTACAAAGATAAATCTTTTGATTTCGTTTATTGTGCACACGTTTTAGAGCATGTTGAAAATCCGGTTAGAGCATTAACTGAAATTCAGCGTGTTGGAAAAAGTGGATATATTGAAGTTCCAACTAGAATGTCTGATATAATTTTTAATTTCGCAAAACTTAAACATTTTCATAAATGGCATATTTCGATGGTTGGAAACACTTTAATTTTTATTGAATATACTGAAAAGGAAAGACGGGATACCGGAGATCAAGAATTTTTTTATATGGTACATTCCCTTATACCAAACAGTATAAAATCAATGTTTAGAAATAATAAAGATTTGTTTGCAAACATGTTTCTATGGAATGATTCCTTTGTCTTCTTTATCTTTAATAAAAATGGAAACTTAATCTCCACTAACTCCACTATGCGTTGAAAATGAAAGTTATATTTCTCCTTAATGGCCTTACTCATTATGTAATTCCTGTTTTGAATAAACTTAATTCAACAGAAGGACTGGACATTGTATGTATAGCTCAAAGTGATGAAGCAAACAATGTTGGACAAGGAGTTTTTTTAACCCAGAAGGGTATCGAATTTAGAGTTCATTTCCTTAAAGAAAAGAGACGTTTTTATGGCAAAACCTTTTTTAAAGGTACAGAATCAGTAATCCGAAAAGAAGCTCCTCATGTGATTGTATTAGGGTGGCCATATATACTAGAATTAGTTTTCAATCCTTTACTTCTTCTAAAGATAAAAAAAAGAGGTATTAGGATTGTGTTCAAAGAAATTCCTTTTCAGGTACAATCATTTTCTGATGCTTTAAGATTCAAACCTACGAATTTTATTGATGAGGATTTAACAATTCGAAAAGAAAATTTCTATGAAAAAATTAAAAATCTTTTCTTAGCAATCTTACGAAGATATTATTATGCTTTTGTAGATATTAATGTAAACTATATTGAGGATTCTTATGAACTATTAAAATCTTTTGGAGTTAAAAAGGAACATATTTTCGTTGCATATAATTCACCTGCTACTGATTCTCTATTTAAGGCAAAGATTAATGCCGAAATACTTGGTCCAATTCTTCCAAATAATAAACAAAGAATAATTCATGTAGGAAGATTAGTCAAATGGAAAAGAGTGGACCTATTGATACATGCTGTTAAAGATTTGCAATCTAAGTTTCCCAACATTGAATTAATTGTAATAGGTGATGGTCCTGAAATGAATCAACTAAAATTAACAGTTGAGAGTTTAGAACTTTCTCATAGAATATATTTTGTGGGGTCAATATATGATCCTGTAATTTTAGGAAGATACTTTTTGTCAAGCTCTATTTACATTTTAGCAGGGATGGGAGGTTTATCTATTAATGAAGCTATGCTCTATGGCAAACCTATTATTTGCTCTGTCTGTGACGGGACAGAAAAGAAAATAGTTAGAAATGGATTTAATGGATTCATATTCAGTGCAGGGGATTTAATGGATTTGAAAGAAAAGATTTCGTTATTGCTTTCTGATGATGATAAAATAAAAAATTATGGTAACAATTCATTATCAATTATCGAAAAAGAAGTGAATGTTTATACGGTTATAAAAGGTTATATAGATGCTTTCAACTATTTGGCTACTAATTAATTAAGACAAATATGTTTTGATTGGTTAACACACTAATTTTTCTAAATAATTTTTTCATAGACTCCATAAAAGTTTTTAACATAATCTTGTTTGGCCATTTCAACCATTCTTCGTTCAGAATTTAATAGATTTTCTTTCTTTAATTTTTCATCAGATAATATTCTTGTAATAAGTTTACTCAAAGAATTAACGTTTTTTGGATTAAATATAAATTCATCACTACCCATCGTTTCAGGTAATGATGTAACAATAGAGCAAATTACAGGAACCCGGTAACGCATCGCTTCATACAAAGGTCCACTGCCTGCTTCATAAAGAGTCGGTATTACAACAAGGCTTGAGTTTTTGTACAATCCAATCAGGTCGGCTTCCGGCACAATACCTAAAAAGTGAATTTGAGGTGAAAGTTTAAGTTCATTAATGACTGATTCAATCTTTGAGAAATATTTTGTTTTATTCCCGGTACAAACCAGTTCTATATCGTTTCCTTTATCACGAAGTTGTTTTAATACTTTTACAAGCGAAATGTGATTTTTATGTTCCCAGGTTGCTGCAGGATAAAGCAAATAATTTTTTCTCAAATTGTAATTTTTGCTAAGCTCTTCCCATTTGGTTTCCTGCTTTGATGTAAACCAGTTATCCGCAAAAGGAGGCGGGCAGATAGAAATTTTGCTCTCCTTAACATCAAAATATTTCAGTAAATCATTTTTAATGTGATCGAATGAAACAATAATATGATCTGATTCATTTATGGCATTAATGTTATTTATCTTCCTGTGCAGCTTTTGTGAAGTTGTAAAATATTCCGGGTAATGATATTCCTGGATATCGTGCATGGTTATGATTACAGGAACATCAGAATTGTAAATTGGTGAATATTGCTGTGGTACATGAAGCAAATCAATTTGTGAACGAGTGATGTACTTACTGTATGGATTTAACACTACTGATAATTTTGATAATAACTTTAAATGATTAGGTCTTTTAAAGAAATTCCTGTAGAGGGCAACAGCATTTGATAACAGATAAGAAACTGCAAACCTTGTATTAACAATTAGGTTTTTTCTATCTACAACATTAAACTTAATTTTGGGGTTGTCTACAATCTTTTGAAAATATTTTTCCTGATCGGACGATATTATGAGATGAATTTCTTCAATTTCATTTGATTTGATGAGCAACTTTAAGATGCCTATCGAGTAAGTAAATATTCCGCCGGCTTTCAGGGAGGTGTGATGAATGTAGTAACCGATTCTCATTTAATTATCTGGGAAATTACTTAAGTATTTACAATATCAATCTAAACTTTTATAATAGATAAGGTTTGAATTCTTTTCATCAAAACCTTCCTGTTTAAAATCAAAAGCCTCATAAATACTTTTTGAAATTATATTTTTCGGATGAACCTTTAACATAATTTTTTTAAGACCATTTAACTTGCAAAACGTAATTGCATGTTGCAGAGTCAGCTTTGATAATCCTAGTCCGGAAAATTTATCTGATATCCAGACACCGTAGGATGGAACTTCATATCCTTCATCAAAACCTCTAAGCATGTAAAATCCTGCGAGTTCATCATTAATAAATATTCCAAAGTATTTATCGTTTACCGCATCGTTAATAATTTTTTTGACGGAATCTTCTTCGAATGAAAATGGAGTAAAATATTTTGTATGGTCTTTCGGAGTATTTAATATTAATGCCGATAGAGTTGAAGCTTGCTCTGATTGTAATTCTTTTATCTCTACATTCTTATACATAGCTGAAGAATTTTTTTATTTGTTCCGAAATGTAATTCACATCACTTTCATTAAGCTTGGGATAACTCGGAAGGTTAATTCCTTTTAAAGCTAAACTTTCCGCAACAGGAAAGGAAACACCTTTCTTATAATACATAGGCATTTGATGCACAGGATGAAAAGCGGGTCTTGTTTCAATCACTTTTTCTTTCAAAAAAGTTCTTAGATTATCTCTTTTGTCAGCATCATTAACCAGTACTGTGTACATCCAATAGGTATGAAAAACATCTTTTGCTTCTTTATGTAACTGGAGCGGCAGATCATTCAACTGGTTGTTATACCAAGTAGCAATCTCTCTTTTCTTTGTGATGATATCTGTTGCATTTTCAAGCTGGGCACAACCAATTGCCGCGCAGATATTTGTCATCCTGTAATTGTAACCAACAATATCATGAAAATATTCTTTGCCGGCAGCTAATCCCTGTCCTTTTAATCTCAAAACCAGATCATAAAGTTCTTTGCTGTTGGTTGATACCATCCCGCCTTCGCCGGTTGTAATTGTTTTGTTTCCAAAAAAACTGAACGTAGAAATGTCCCCAAAAGTTCCGGCAAACTTACCTTTGTATTTGCTCCCAAACGCTTCGGCTGTATCTTCAATAAGATAAATATTATTGTCCTTGCAAATCTTAACAAGTTCATCCATCTCGCAAGTATGTCCGTAAAGATGAACTGCCATTACAGCTTTTGTTTTTGATGTGATTTTCTTCTTTACATCTTCCGGATCCAACTGCCAGGTGTCTTCCTTAGAATCAACAAAAACCGGCGCAGCACCTGTATAACTAATTGAGTTAACCGAGGCGATATATGTAAAGGTCGGAACTATAACTTCGTCACCTTTGCCAATACCTAAAGCCAATAAAGCAGCGTGAAGAGCAACCGTTCCGTTACTTACAGCAGCAGAATATTTAATGCCTAGATATTTTGAAAAGCTTTCTTCAAACTGGTTTATAAATTTGCCTTTAGATGAGATCCAGGTTGAATCGAGGCACTCCATTACATATTTTTTTTCGTTGCC
>JAZGGS010000459.1:0-3246 GCA_036480595.1 Ignavibacteriaceae bacterium | reverse complement strand
AATATTCCTTCATCAACTCATCATCTTCGCTGCTGGTTACAAGGTTTACCATCAAATCATCTGTGTTTTGCGATTGTCTGACTACAAGATTTCTTAAATAACCTGTGTGTGTTTTTGTTGAATAGATTGAAGCATTCTTTTCCTTAAAAAACTTTCTCGTAAAGTTTAAGACTTCATTGCTTAACTCAGATTGCAGAAAGCATTCATTTATATCCAGCACTTTATCAAATATCCGCGGAATATGTAATCCGAGGGCAAACGCTTTATCAAAAACATCTTCTGAACCAATCTCTTCTTTTGTTAACCATCTTTTATCTGCAAAAGAGAATTCCATTTTATTCCTGTAATAGAAATTATTTTCGGAAGGGATGATCTCTTCAAAATCAAAATCTTTCAAACCTGCTATGTGTTCAAAAGTTTCTTTAACAAGTTCCCGCTTAAATTTTAGCTGAGTTTCGTAATCGAGATCCTGCTGCTTGCACCCGCCACACGTACCAAAAAATTTACAACATGGTTCAACTCTATCTTTTGATGGAGAAATTATTTTAACAATTACTGCTTCAGCATAAGATTTTTTTATTTTCCTTAACTGTGCTATTACTTTATCCCCGGGATATGCACCCTGTACAAAAACCACGTAGTTTTTTTCATTATTATCCTGCTGCATTGCCTCCTGCGCCGGTATAATAATATTACGATCGACCCTTGCAATTCCTTTTCCTTCATTAGCATACTTAGTTATATCTAGTTCTAAAGTGTCACCCTTTTTCAATTTTCTGCCTCATTATTATTGAAGTGAAACCGATATAATCTTTACCCCCCTGTTTTAGATAAACATTCGATTCGTGGCTTAACCGGTTTAAAATTATTTTGTAGTAAGATTTTTCATTATCTGTCAGTGTGGGCAGCTTAGCTTTAAGCAGCTTGTGATTTTTCTGATAATAATCTGTAAGCGTGTCCGATAAATTTATTTCATCAATTATTTTAAATTTCCTTTCTTCGTAGTAAGCAGTCACTTTATTTGATTCTAATGGAAGGATATCGCCTGCGTCCCACATCTCTTGAATAAAAACAGGTGCAGGAGATTTCAAACAAGTAATTTCGCCTGCGCATAAAATTCCATCCGGTTTAAGTATACGTTTGATCTCTTTTATAATTTTATTTCTGTTGTAACTCGAAACAGATGCCTGAGCAAAAACCAGATCGAAACTTCCGGCAAAAAAATCCGTATGTTCAAAATCCATTATGCTTACGCTTAGTTCAGTTTCCTTCGTTAGAATCATCCTGCTGTTCATCACCGATTCATAATCACTTACAATAATCTTTACGGATGCTGCCCCCCTCATCTTCAAATAAACGGCTATTTTTTCGCTTCCTGTTCCAATAACCAAAACATCTTTACCCGATATCTCCAACTTACTTTCCAGGTGTTCCAATTGTTTTTCATTACCGGGCAGGAATATTTTACCACTAAGATTATCCAATTTCTACCTGCTTTTGTAAAAGTGATTTGCAAACTTAGCTAAACAGGTTAACATAATAAATTCAGTTAGCAGGCTACTGCTGCCTGCTTTGCCTTTAATTGCAACATGTACTATTTTTGATTTGCACCTTAAAACAAGAACTAGGGCGCTATAAATTGCTGCAATTTCGGTTCGTATTTATTTTAAGAGGATCGCTTTATGAATTACGAAGATTATATAAAAGATGATGAAGTGCTATTTGATGATGTTGGTGATTTAAATCAACTCGATTTTGGGGGTAAGAGTGAAGAGGATGTTGAAGAGGATATTGAATATGTTGAAGAAAATCTCTGGGCAAAGCTTGAAAAAAGTGGAAAGAAAATATCATTCGCCAGGGATATAGTGGCTCTCTATAACTTTATGAAAGATCCTATTGTAAGATGGCACAGGAAAGCAATTGTTATTGCGGCGCTTATATATTTTATTGTACCGATCGATACAATTCCCGATCTGACGCCTTTCTTTGGTTACCTTGATGACCTGGGTGTAATTACCGCACTCTTAAAATATCTTGGCAGCGAGCTGATGTCATACTACCCGGCCGGGTTTAGGGTTTGAAAAGACAACACTAATTATTGTTTTAGAAATATTCATTTAGTTATACCAACAGGATTATACTTTTAGTTCTGTTTCCGGAAATGAAATAAAACACTAAGAGTTTCCCTCACATTTTTGAAATTCCATTTCAAATAGTTTAACTTTCTTCTGCAAATATTTATAGCAGATTATGTTAAAATCCTTCGAAGTAAAAGATTACGCACTAATAGAACACATTTCCGTTGAATTCGGCAACGGGTTAAATATAATTACCGGTGAAACAGGTGCGGGCAAATCTATTTTGATTGACGCAATGGGTTTGCTGCTCGGTGAGCGTGCTTCAACAGAGGTTGTAAGAAAAGGAGCTAACAAATCTGTTGTTGAAGGAATATTTAACGTTGAAGGGAATAATAAAGTAAAGAAACTGCTGGAGGAAAATGAAATTGAATATTATTCCGAACTAATCCTAAGAAGAGAAATTTCACTTAAAGGTTCCAACCGGTGCTTTGCAAATGATACTCCCGTTTCACTTTCAATTATTAAAGAGTTGGGAAATCTCCTGGTTGATCTGCATGGGCAGCATGAACATCAATCGCTGTTAAGAACAGAAACCCATATTAATTATCTTGATGAGTTTGGTGATTATGATGATTTGATGATAAAGTACAGAAAAACTTATGATGTGCTGGTAAGAACTGAGAGAGAACTTAACTCTTTAAAAGAGCGGGAAGAAATATTAAAAGAGAAAAAAGAAATTTGCTCATTTCAAATTAAAGAGATAGATAATATTTCGCCGGAAGAAGGAGAAGAAGAAAAACTTAATGATGAGTTGAAAATTCTTGAAAACTTTGAAAAACTTGCAGAGCTCACGACTGAGATCTATCAGCTTCTTTATGAATCGGAAAATTCTGTTCATGATTCTGTAGTTAAAGTACAAAATAATCTAAGCAAACTTACAGAGATTGATAAATCATTTTCAGAATCTTCAAGCGAAGCTGAAACGATTATAGCGTTGGTTAATGACATATCATCTTTTGTACGGAGTTATAAAGCTAAAGTGGATTTGGATCCTTCGCAGGTTGAAAAGATAAGGGAGAGACTTGGTTCAATAAATCTAATTAAAAAGAGATACGGCGGCACTGTTAAATCTGTTTTAGAACATCGCAAAAAGATAGGTGAAGAGTTT
>JAZGGS010000458.1:0-17401 GCA_036480595.1 Ignavibacteriaceae bacterium | reverse complement strand
TTCCGGTTCGGGAGATAGTTGGTGATTATAAAGATCGGTTTGTGCCAGGGTTATAAACCTTGTCCAGCCGCGATCAGATTTTTTTTCGTTGGAAAGTGTGTTTTTATAAGCATTCACTTTTGCACTTAGTTCATCTGCCTGGTAGAGAGCAATTGCTTCAATTGTTTTAGGAACAACCGGCGATGCGTATTCCAGTTTACCCTGGTGGCTTAAAATAAGATGTATCAAATTATTTTTTAGTTCTACAGGAAAACCGGGTAATGATTTTGTTTCCTCGCTAATTATTATTGCTGCAATTACTATGTGCCCTAATAGTTTTCCTTTATCTGTATACTCAAAGGCTGAATCGTATTTAAGTTCTTCAGTCTTACCAAAATCGTGCAGCATTGCTCCTGAGATTAACAAATCCCTGTTTAGTTCGGGATGAAAATCACACATAAGATCACAAATTTTAATTATTTCAAGTGTGTGTTCAATTAATCCATGAATATAACCATGATGCCATGATTTTCCTGCCGGCGCTAAAGTAAAGTTTGTAAGCCGTTCGCTGGAAAATATTCTGCTCAAAAGAGATTTAAGATGATGATTGAAAATTTTATCAATCCTGTTCTCAAATTCTTCAACCATTTTATCCAGATCGTGTTCTGATTTAGGAAGAAAATCTGCGGGAGATATGTTATCTGAAGGTGAAAGAGAACGTATCTTTGAAATTCTTATTTGCGGTGTCCCCTGGAATTCTTCAATTGCGCCGTTAACTTTTACAACGTCACCCAGTTTCGAACTTTTAAGCAAGCTTTGAAAGTTTTCCCACACGTTTGCATTTAGGGCAATAGATCTGTCCTGCAGTTCAAGCGAAAGGTATTCTTTACCAGCTTTTGTGTTACGAACATCAAGCCGGCTTATCAACAGATAGTGATCGACGGTATCGTTGCGCTTCAATTCTTTTAATTCAATCTGCTTAATCATCATTATTGATCATTATAACTGTTTTAACTTAAGAAAATCATTAATAAAAAGTAATTACATTTTATTAATAACAAATTTATTTTGCTAGTTTTATGGATGTTTTTTCAAAGTTTTACATCTTTCCGGATTAGCTGAATATTGAGTTCAGTCTTTCAATTAAAAGCTCAGTATTAACCGGTTTAATGGGAAGTGTTTTTATTCCAAGTTCCTGGTAAGCTTTTTTAACCGGCTCTGTATCAAGATTAATAAGAGCAATCACAGGAATATTAAGATTTTTATTCTCCCTTTTTACAGTCTGAATAAACTGCGAACCATCCATGAGCGGCATATCGTGTTCGGTTATAATAAGAGAAGGCATATAAGTTGATATCAAACCTAAGGCTTCATATCCGTTTGCCGCACCCAAAATTCTAAAAGAAGGATACTTTCCCATAATAATTTTTTCATATTCGTTTCTTAGTGTTTCATCTTTTATAATAATTAAAACTGTGTTTGCCGAAGATGGAATAGTAAAATGGAACTCACTTCCCTTGCCTTCTTCCGAATAGAACCAGATCTCGCCTTTATGTTTTTCTACAATCTGTTTTACAAGAGTAAGACCTAACCCTACACCTTTTTCTCCCTTTGTTCCTTCAGTTGAAAACAACGTACCTATTTTAAACAATTTTGTTTTGTTAGCTTCCGAAATACCCACGCCCTCATCTTTAACAATAAATTCTGCAAAGTCTTCGTTAAAAACATTTGCTGTTACTACTACAGAATCATTTTCCCTGGAGTATTTTACTGCATTGCTAATAAGATTAGTTATAACCTCGTTAAGCAGCCGTTCATCTGCGTCCACATAGAATGAATCCGGAATATTAACTTTAGTATCTACGTTCTTTTTTACTGCAATCCTGGTAAGGTGAGAAACACAATTGAAAACAGAACTTTGCAAATGAATCCTGTTGGGTTCAATTTTTATCCTGCCGGTTTGAAGCCGCGACCAATCGAGTAAATAATTTATCATCTGCAACTGGTTCTGCGACGAATCATTAATGTAGCTAAGGTATTCGGTTCTTTCCTTCTCGGAAATACCAGATTCGTTAAGCAGAATTTCTGAAAAACCAAGTATACTTGTAAACGGAGCCCTTAGATCGTGAGAGAGAACTGAAATAAAATTATCCTTTGAAGAGTTTAACTCTTCTAACTCTTCAATGCGCTTGTTAAGTTTGTTCAGTTTGCTTTTTGTTTCTGAAATGTCTGTTACTCTTCCAACATATTCAGTGATGCGACCATTTTCATCACGACTGACATTTATTCCTTCTTTTATCCAAACTATTTCCCCATCTTTTTTCTTAACCCTGTAATCAAGTTCGGTGTGTTTTTTAGAAACATCATCCTCAAACCGAACAATCAATTTTCTGTAATCAGGAAGGTCTTCTTTAAGGATAAGATCCTTATACTTACCGGGGAGAGAATGAATTTCTTCAGAAGAATAACCTGTAACTTTGAAAACATTATCGGAGTAAAAATAATTTTGCTCTTCACCATTGATATTAAGAGACCAGAAAAACTCATCTTCAAATGTGTTGGCAAATCGGTCTGTTAATTTCTCAAATTGGTTATTCATAGAACTAAAAAATAATAATTAAGTTTCTGAATAACACGCTTTACAATTATCATGTTAAGAATTCCTCAAAAAAAGCAAAAATTCAGATTCAATTATTCAGGTTATTGTCTTTTTAAACCACAAACACTTTTGCAACATCAACTAAAAGTGAAGGGTTTTTTATCAGCGCGGTGGTAAAAACTTTTCCAAGTGTTCTTTTTTCTAAAGGTAACTTAGAAACTGTATGAGCTATGCTGTTAAACTTATCATCTGAAAAATTAAATATGCCTTCCTTCAATTTGTTAAAAGTTACATGTCTTTTACCAAGCCGGTTGTTCCATGCTTTATCATAAGTTAAAAGATGATCTAACTTATTCATCTTAACAGCTTCGCCGGCAATTTTGCCTGCTATGCTTCCGCCAATCATCCCGCTGGCAATACCTCCACCGCTAAGCGGATTAACCTGCCTTGCGGCGTCACCAATAAGAGCAATGCCCGGTGCCGATATTTTTTCTAAACCTGGAGTACTTGGAACGCCTCCTGCTATTGTTGTTAATACCGGCGCATTTGGATAATGTTTTTGCATGAATGAATTTAGAAATGAATGGGCGGATCTATTTTTACCAATCATTCCGCTAACGCCCACCCCTATGTTTGCTGTATCGTCACCTTTGGGAAAGACCCAAAAGTAACCTTGGGGTGAAACATTTTTACCAAAATAAAAATAGAGTGTATCCTGGTTGATATTAATATTTGATGCAGTTATCTGCACACAACATTCCATATCCCTGAAATCGATGTATGTAGTTAAGCCAGCCCATCTTCCAACTCTCGATTCAACTCCATCGGCTGCAATTACAATTTTAGCTTTTAATTCTTTCTGCTCCCCCTGGTGTTCATATTTTACTCCACAAGCTTTATCATTTTCAAATAACAAACCATTAACATAAGCACGAGTTAAAATCTGCACACCTTCTTTTGCAGCACTCTTTGCCAATTCGTAATCGAAAATTTTTCTTTCCAGTATATAACCTTCATCTTTAGAATCGAATTGAACAACAACTTCTGTCTCATCCGGAGCAATCATTGCAAATTTATTTATATGTGCCCTTATCCATTTTTCATCGGAATCGATAAACTCTTCAACTCCTGCCCTGCTAATAGCTTCGCCGCATCTAACCGGGTAACCAACATCTCTATCCTTTTCCAGCATTAAAACAGAAACGCCTTGTTCTGCTGCAAACCTTGCTGCCATCGATCCAGCAGGACCGGCACCAACTACTATTATGTCGTATTCTCTTTTCATTTTTTTCTATCTGTGATGATCTGCATGATCTGTGTCATCTGTGTGCCATTAAACGTTAATAATAGAACCCTGATGACGCAGATTAGACTGATTTTTACTGATTAATTTTTAAAGACTCCATCTTTATTAAACACAATTACCTCAATCGGGCAGCTCCAAATACATTTTGAACAGTTTGTACATCGCTCATCAATTATAGAAATTTCTGCTTCTTTCAACTCTATTGCATCTTCCGGGCAAATTCCAACACAACAGCCGCAAAAATCACATTTATCCGGAAGGATCTCTATCATCAATATTCCGGTTTTAGCTTTCCTTAATTGCATAACGATTCAGAATTCAATTGTGTTAATGTAAAAATAAAAATTAGTTAAACTTTGCAAGAATTTTAAAAGTGAAGTTACTTAAAGATGGCTTTATATTAAAGCACCCGGCTTCACATTAAACTCAACACTACTTAACTAAGCAAAAAAATTATTATGTTGTTTAACAGAAAATCTTAAATCTATTATATGGCTAAAACTAAAAAGTTCGGAACATTCAGCGGAGTATTTACACCATCCATCTTAACAATACTTGGCGTTATAATGTATTTACGGCTCCCCTGGATTGTGGGTCAGGCGGGTCTGTTTGCAGCACTTGGGATTATTCTTATAGCTCACTTAATTTCCATTACAACCGGGCTTAGTGTTTCATCAATTGCAACTGATAAAAAGGTAAAAGCCGGCGGAACATATTATATGATCTCCCGGAGCTTAGGGCTGCCCATTGGCGGAACTTTAGGGCTGGCACTTTTCGTTGGTTTATCCTTCAGCGTAAGTTTATATCTTATAGGATTTTCTGAAAGCTTTCTAACTTACTGGGGTTTTGAGGCAACTAAATCTTCTATTAGAATAACAGGAACCCTTGTGTTGCTTTTTGTAACCGCCGTAACCTTTATAAGCACAAAGCTTGCAATAAGAACCCAGTTTTATATTATGGCGGCAATTGTTCTTTCAATCTCTTCAATAGTATTCGGCAGCCATTCTTACGAACCCTCAAAAATTTTTCTAACACCAACTTCCGATGCAGTACCTTTCATAGTGCTGTTCGGAATATTTTTCCCCGCAGTAACCGGCTTCGAAGCAGGAGTTTCAATGTCGGGTGATTTACAGAATCCTAAAAAATCAATCCCAAGGGGATCCATCTCTGCAATATTGGTTGGATTGATAGTCTATATCTGTCTTGTATTTTTCTTTTCGTACACCGTGGAACCGGGAATACTTGTAAGCGATCCGCAGGTACTGTTAAAAATTTCTTTTCTGCCGGAACTTGTTATTGCAGGTATCTGGGGTGCGACTCTATCATCGGCTTTTGGAAGTATATTAGGTGCTCCCCGTATTTTACAGGCAACAGCAAAAGATAAAATCACCCCAAAATTTCTTAGTAAAGGTTACGGCACACTTAATGAGCCAAGGAACGCTTTATTGTTATGTTTTGCAATTGCCGAAGCTGGAATTCTTATTGGTGAGCTGGATGTTATTGCAAGAATTGTTTCGATCTTCTTCATTACAACATATGGATTCTTAAACCTTAGCTGCGCAATTGAAAACTGGGCAGGTTCTGATTTTCATCCTGAATACAGAATTCCTATATGGGTTAGCTTGCTGGGTGCTACCGCATGTTTTGTTGTTATGATTCAACTGGATTTGCTGGCTATGATTTTAGCCACGGTAATTCTTGGTGCTCTTTTTACTTTTCTTCAAAAGAAAGAGCTAAAACTTAAGAGCGGCGATACATGGAACGGCTTTTGGGATTCTGTTGTAAGGTACGGATTGATAAAATTAAAAAACGTAAATATTGAATGGAGAAACTGGCGACCGAACATCATACTTTTTAGCGGTGGAAGTTATGCACGCCCTTATATGATTGAACTTGGTAAAGCACTTGTCGGCAAACTGGGAATTCTCTCTAACTTCGATTTGATAGAGAACACTTCTTCGGATCTTTTATTTACAAAAGCAGAACAATCTGTAAAACATGAAGGTGAAGAGGAGGAGGAGGACCAGGGAGTTTTTACACGGAGACATGATTGCAGGGACATCTACGAAGGAATGGAAGTTATTGCAAGCATGTACGGCTTTTCAGGGATTGATCCGAATACAATTTTTATGGGCTGGGCAAAACATACAAAGGAACCGATGAAATTTGCTCATCTTCTTAAACGATTAAATGAGCTCGATTATAATTCTCTCTTTTTAAATTATGATGATGAAAAGGGTTTTGGTAATAAAAAAAGGGTTGATATCTGGTGGCGCGGTGCGGGTAATAATTTTTCGCTGGCAGCTACGCTTGCAAGGTTTATTATTTCTGATAATGAATGGCGCGATGCTGAAATACGCTTATTAACAATTAAAGATAAGTTATCAAACACAAGAGTCCTGGAATATGAAGCAAAAAGAGTTTTACGAACTTTCAGGATAGATGCCACTGTAAAAATTATTGATAACCAGAATGGCAATAGGGGAAGAGATGAGATTTTCCGGGAAGAATCGGAGACTGCCGATCTTTCAATGTTCGGTATTCCACCTATTGATGAGGAAGATCCTGCAGGTTACATAGAAAAAATAAACTCATTATTAAATACTGTGGGAACCACGCTGCTTATTAACGCTTCATCCTTTTTTACGGAAGTTAAGAGTACCGAAGAACAGGATTGAAACAGGTATTAACTAGGTAAGTTTCTGATCACTCAATTCTTCTCTTAATTTTTTCTTCTCCTCTTCAAGTTCTTTATTAGCGCGCATTAGATTAATGTGAGTTTCTTCATCTTCAGCCAATTCAAGTTCGCGGTGGTTTGCCTGTATTTGCTCATCTATTTTCTCAAGCCTGAAGCGGAGAACAATATCCTTCGCATATTTTAGAGCTATCATCTCATTGGTTATTCCGGGAAAGCGGCTATCCCAATTGCTGCTTATGGAATGTTTATCGAATGCAATTTCGCGTACATACGTTTCCAGTTGCTCATCCTGTAAATTTGTAAATAACGAATCGGCAGTTACATTTTCATCTTTATGAAACTCATTTCTAATAATGCTGATAATTTTCTGATGAAATCCTGTTGTAAATTCATCAGGCTGGATGTATTTG
Organism: Ignavibacteriaceae bacterium; assembly: GCA_036480595.1. Lineage (GTDB taxonomy): Bacteria > Bacteroidota > Ignavibacteria > Ignavibacteriales > Ignavibacteriaceae > JAZGGS01. The sequence continues at coordinate 10,409 of JAZGGS010000458.1, read as the reverse complement.
AAAATAAATCCTACAATAGTTTTATCCGATTCGAAAAGGAGTTTAATGATTTCTATCTCTAGGTTATAAATTACCGGCGATTCAATTCTGCTGCTCTCAGCAATTGCAAGCGTACCTATGGTTGAATAATTTTTTGTTTTAATTCTTGCTTCACTTCTTTCAAACTTTTCTGCTTGTTTAACCTGTTTACTAAGTTCATTCTCTAAAAGTTTTTCGCGTATGTTAAACTTCTTCGCAATATTCTTAAGTAAAAGAGTTCGTTTAAGCTCATCATTTATTAAAGCAACCGGTTTAACCAGCTCTCTTATTGCCTCTGCTGCAGTTGCAGGATCATCAAACTTACCAAGCGAATCGTAATAACGGGTTTCGTATTCAAGAAAGTTTTGCGCTTTTTTAATTAATTCATCAAATTCATCTTTTCCATGTTTGTTTATAAAAGAATCGGGATCTTCTCCTTCAGGAAGTGAAACAATTTTTACTTCCAAATCTCGTTTTAATAGAAGTTCAATGCTCCTCATCGAAGCTTTAATCCCGGCAGTATCTGAATCGAAAAGGAGCACAACATTTTTTGTGTACCTGCCTAAAAGCTGAACCTGGTCGTCTGTTAGTGCAGTGCCCGAAACCGCAACAACATTTTTAACACCGCTTTGATAAAGCGATATTAGGTCCATGTAACCCTCCACCAAAATCGCTTTGTTCAATCTTCTAATCTCACTTTTAGCGAACGATAAGCCATAAAGGATTTTACTTTTGAAATAAATTAGTGATTCGGGTGAGTTGATATATTTTGCGCCTTTTTCTTCAGAACCAAGGATTCTTCCTGCAAACGCAATTACTCTTCCGTTTGGTGAGAAGATAGGAAAGATCAGTCTGCCGGGGAGTTTATCATAATATCTGCCGTCATCGCTTTTACCAATCAATCCCAAACCAACAGCTTTATCTAAATTAATTTTTTTTTCTTTGGCAAAATTGATGAAATTCTCCCAACCTCTTAAATTATATCCTAATCCAAAAGAGCGTATAGTTTGGGTTTTAATGTTCCTTTCCTGCAGATACTTTCTTGCACCTTCACCTTCGGCATCATTAAGAAGATTATTTAAAAAGTACTTAGCAGCTTCGGTATTAATATCATAGAGAATTTCCTGTTCGGATTGCTGTTCGCTGTAGCCGGTTTGTTCATAATCGATTGTTATTCCTAATTGCTCTGCAAGTTGCTGTACAGCTTCCACGAAAGAGATTTTTTGGAACTCCATTAAAAATTTAAATACGTTGCCACCTGTATGGCAGCCGAAACAGTGGAAGATCTGTTTCTCTTCACTTACTGTAAAAGATGGAGTTTTTTCGTTATGAAAAGGACACAAGCCAATGTAGTTCTTACCTCTTTTGCGCAGCTGCACAAACTCAGAAACAACATCAACAACGCTGGCTGAAGTTCTTACTTCTTCAATTTTAGATTCGGGTATTCTCATATTTATTTATATGCTTATGGTGTAAATATACACTTAACAGCAGGAATTGTGAAGATTAAAAAAGTATGTTTAATATTGTAGAATCAATTTCTTTATATTTGCAATTATTAATGATAGAACTGGCATAATAAATAAATGAGCTCAGTATATAAAAACAGCGTTTTAATTTTCCTTCCCGCAAAGGATTTTAACGAAGAAGAATATTCAATTGTGAGAAAGCTTTTGCTGAAGTACGGTAAAAATATTTTCGTCACTTCGGATGACCATTATGTTTGCTCCGGCAGTAAAGGAAAGAAAGTTAAATCGGATACGGATTTTTTTAATGTTAACATAAAGAACTTTGCAGCGTTAGTTCTTATTGGCGGTAAAGGAAGCAAAGCTTACTGGAATAATGAAAAGCTGCATAATATAACCCGGAATTTTAACGACGCTCAAAAAATAATCGGGGCAATTTGCTCGGCACCTGTAATTTTAGCCAAAGCAGGTATTCTTCAGAACAAAACAGCAACCTGTTATTATGAAGATAAAAATGAGTTGATAAATTTAGGAATTAACTACCAGGAGAGAGCAGTTGTTACAGATAAAAATATTGTAACCTCAAATGGCTCACAATCTGCAGCGCAGTTTACAGAAGCGGTTCTTCATTTAATTAAGTAGTTGTTATAGTACTTTTAATAGCCCGGCATTTTTCCGTAGGAAGCCCTTTGGGAATGCAGGAGATAAAATTAGCAAAGATCTAAGAAGCTTTAGTCCAATCTGTAGCTAGGGTCAACAATATCTGAGTATATTATTCCACGTCATAAAGAACTTGTATGAAAATTAATAATCCAGCTAAAGCAGGTTAGAGATTATTTCGTTATTAGCTCAGTCCCACCCTAATAAATTCGGGTGTTAATGGAAATTTTGCTTTTATAATTAACACATTTTTAAAGAAGTAGATTACATAAAATAACTAAGTTTGATGATTGATAAATCAAAAAAATATTGTAACAACTTAACTGAATACTCCCGGTTCAAAACAAGGGAAATATTTATTGGAGATTTACCGCTTGGTGGTTCTAATCCAATCCGCATTCAATCGATGACAACGACCGATACTATGAACACCATTGCCACAGTTGAACAAACGATAAGAATGGTTAATGCCGGCTGCGAATATGTTAGGATTACTGCGCCGAGCATTAACGAAGCAAAAAATCTTAAGAATATTAAAAACGAACTTAGAAAACGTGGATATGACGTTCCGCTTATTGCAGATATTCACTTTACCCCAAACGCCGCAGAAATTGCTGCAAGGATTGTTGAAAAAGTGAGGATCAATCCCGGGAATTATGCAGATAAAAAAAAGTTCGACCTGCAGGAATATACCGATGAAGAATATAATGCAGAACTTAAGCGGATAAGAGAAAAACTTACTCCGCTTGTAAAGATCTGTAAAAAACACGGAACAGCAATGCGGGTAGGTACAAACCATGGTTCACTTTCAGATAGAATAATGAACCGCTACGGCGATACCCCGTTAGGGATGGTGGAATCGGCGCTTGAGTTTGTAAGAATTTGTGAAGAGCTGGATTACTACAACATCGTTTTATCAATGAAAGCCAGCAATACGCAGGTTATGGTTCAGGCATACCGGCTGCTTGTTAACCGGATGATAAACGAGGGGATGAATTATCCTCTTCATCTTGGCGTAACTGAAGCAGGCGGTGGAGAGGATGGAAGAATCAAGTCTGCCCTTGGTATTGGAACTTTGCTTGAAGATGGATTAGGTGATACAATTAGAGTTTCGCTTGCGGAAGATCCTGAATATGAATCACCGGTTGCAATTTCACTTGTTAACAGGTACACAAACCGTAAGGGGCACAAACCAATTGTGCCAATAGAAGAAATCCCGGTAGATCTTTTCACTTATTCAAAAAGAAAATCGTTTGAGTTGCCGGGCATTGGCGGAAGTAATCATCCAATAGTAACAGCAGATTTAAGTTCGCATAAAAATATTTCTTATGGCAATTTAAAAGATATCGGTTACACTTACGATGCTGCGTCAGATAAATGGAATGTAAGCGATATTGCGGCAGATTTTATTTTTACCGGGAATAATAACTTGTCATTTCCAATCCCTTCCGGTTTAAAACAAATCTGCAATTATCAGCACTGGTTATCTTTAACTGAGAATAAAGATTCCTATCCCCTTCTTACTTCTGCAAATTATTTAACTGTAAAAAAATTATCTGCAACACTTAACTTCCTAAAAATTAATTTTAATGATCTTACAGAAAAATTAATTAAGAAGCTAAAGGGGAACAATAATACAGTTCTGATTATTGAAACCAAAAATGATCATGGAATGGCTGAGCAGCGAAGATTCTTTTTTGAGTTGATGAACAAAGAGATAGAGAACCCGGTAATCATTACAAGAGATTATAAAAATATTTCTCCTGATGTGCTGCGGCTCTTTTCATCAACAGATTTTGGCGCTTTGCTGATTGATGGAATGGGGGACGGCGTTTGGATTACAGCCAATCAAATGACAACAGGTAAGAGAGAGAATGAAAAAATTGCTTTCGTGAGTGAATCCATAATAAAATTTATTAACCGTACCCTGTTTGGAATTTTACAGGCAGCAAGAGTAAGAATTTCTAAAACAGATTATATCGCCTGTCCATCCTGCGGAAGAACTCTATTCGATCTTCAGAAAACAACGGAAATGATCAGGAGGAGAACAAGTCATCTAAAAGGATTAAAAATTGCGATTATGGGCTGTATTGTTAATGGTCCCGGAGAAATGGCTGATGCGGATTACGGATATGTCGGTTCGGGAATTGACAAAATTTCCCTTTACAAGAGAAAAGAAGTGGTAAATAATAATATTCCTTCTGCAAAAGCTGTGGATTCGTTGATAAATTTGATAAAAGAGGACGGAAAGTGGACTGATCCTGCTTAAAACAGTTCATTTGAAACTCATCCCATCAATTGATTCTTTTCTCTATTTCTTTTATATTACAATTCTTAATATGATTGGATTAAAATTTCACATTTTAAAGTTTCTTGTAATGAAATACATTGGGGAATGTAAGTTCCCGGGTTATTAAAGGAAAAAATTATTAAATGCACTTCTCCATAGAAGTGCATTTTTTTTTAATATGCTCTGCAAAGACGTAATATATTATTTAGAAGGTTGGGCGCCTAAGGGAGTTGCATGGGACGGCGATAACGTAGGGCTACAGGTGGGCTCTGAAAAAAGGCGTTTAAAAAATATTCTCCTTAGTCTCGATTTAACCACCAAAGTAGTTGATGAAGCAATAAACAGGAACTGCAATCTTATTATCATACATCACCCGCCTCTATTTTATCCATTACATAAAATTGATACGGAGAATGACCAGACATCTAAAATGATAGAACGTCTGATCAAAAATAATATTACGCTCTATTCTATTCACACAAACCTGGATATGGCAAAAGGTGGTGTAAGTTTTCAGCTTGCAAGCAAATTAAAATTGCAAGACCTCAGCTTTCTTAGGAACTTAGCCGGCAACCAGGTTAAGCTGGTGGTTTTTGTTCAGGAAACCCATATAAACCAGGTTGCTGATGCAATTCATAACCAGGGTGGTGGAATTATTGGTAAGTATTCAAATTGCAGCTTTCGTACAACTGGAACTGGAACCTTTACAGGTTCAGTTTCATCCAGTCCCGCAATAGGTAAGAAGGGTAAACTTGAAAAAGCAGAGGAAATTAAACTGGAAATTCTTGTCGATTCATTTAAATTGAACAAAGTAATTTCTGCAATGAAGCATGCACATCCTTACGAAGAAGTTGCTTATGATCTTTATCCTTTAAAAAATGAAAATGTAAATTACGGAATGGGTGTAGTTGGTAATCTATCAGCACCAATGAGAGCAAATGATTTTCTAAAGCATGTTACCACATCATTAAAAATAAAAAATCTGCGTTATTCTAACAGTACAAAGCAATGGATTAAAAAAGTAGCTGTCTGCGGCGGCTCAGGGAGTGAGCTAATACAAGATGCATTAAAAAATCAAGCTGATGCATATGTAACTGCTGATGTAAAATACCATGATTTCCAAGATGCCTTGGGTAAATTACTTTTAATTGATGCCGGACATTATGAAACTGAAATTTTTTGCGTTGATGAAATTCAAAAAAGATTGAGGAAATTTTTAATAAATAATCTCAAAACAAAAGTTTTTAAGTATAGGGGTTCTACTAATCCCGTGATTTTTTTTAACAATTAAGGAGCCAGGAAAATTGTATAACAGATTAAAAATTCTTTACCGGTTTCAGCTAATTGATGACCAGTTGGATGAACTTGAGGAATTAAGAGGTGATCTTCCTAATGCTGTAAGGGAGCTTGAAGACCAGATAAATAGCTTCAGAGAGAATATCTCCAGTAAAGAAAAAGAGCAAAAAGACTCGCTTAAAAAACGTGAGGAAAATGAGGAGGAAATTGAAAAGCAAAAGGAGAACCAGAAAAGATTCAAAGCTCAACTTTACCAGGTAAGAAATAATAAAGAATACGATGCTCTTACTAAAGAAATTGATCATACAGATGATCTTATAAGTAAACTCGGAGCTGAAAATGACGGATTAGCTGATCTGAGTAAAAGTCTTACACAACAAATCGAGGAAATAAAACCAAAGCTTTTTGGATTGAATGATGAACTGAAGGCAAAAAAGGCAGATTTAAAAGAGATTATAAAAGCGAATGAAAAGGAAGAGGCAAAACTTCTAAAAGAAAGAAAGAAGATTGAAGAAGAAGTTAAAAAACCTGATCTGTCTGCTTACACGCGTATTAGGAAAGCAAAACGGGGTAAAGCAGTTTCAACTATAAAAAGGTCTGCCTGTTCCGGCTGCCATAATATTGTCCCCTCGCAGCGGCAATTAGAAATAAGAAGAAACAACCGGCTCTTCTATTGCGAATATTGCGGTCGTATTCTTGTTTCTACAGAAATTGCCGAATCTGCAGATTAGTAAAGAGCTGCCGCTAAATCTTTTATACTGATAAAGGCAAGGTAATTTAGTATATTGATACAGTTTATTGTTAAATAGAAATTTTTAATAAAAGTTCTATAAAAGAGCAACAAAGTTTTAATAAAGAAAAATAAAATAACTCGGTCCGGGCAATTGCTCTCCAGGTTTAACCGGGAGGGAGGAAAGTCCGAACTTCAGAGAACAGGGTGCCGGGTAATACCCGGGATTCCGGTCTATCCGGAATACTGCAAGTGCCACAGAAAATACACAGCCCCGGCTTTGCCGTGGTAAAGGTGAAAAGGTGGGGTAAGAGCCCACCGTTTCGATGGTAACATCGGAAGCAAGGTAAACCACACCCGAAGCAAGACCAAATAGGGAAATCGCTTTTCTTAATTGAAATGCAGGGTTGTTCATCCCGATGGTTTCCGGGTAGGTCGCAAGATTTCAATGGTAACATTGGAACCAGATAAATAATTGCCGTCCCGGTTTTACCGGGATTACAGAATTCGGCTTACAGGGCTGGGCTATTTTATTTGTTCTTTACATTTTTTCAATTTGATTGCCGATGCCAAAAAAACGCTGGACAATTAAGAACGTAGAGGATGAATATTCAGTTAAGTCCCTAGCTGATTCGCTGAATATCTCCGATATATTAGCAAGCTTGCTTGTTGAAAGAAATGTAAAGACTTTTTCCGAAGCTAAACAATTTTTCAGACCAACCCTCGAATCCCTACACGATCCCTTTCTTATGGATAACATGGAAGAAGCTACTACTAGATTAATTGAAGCTTTAACAGAAAACCAATTAATTTGTATTTACGGCGATTACGATGTAGATGGCACCTGTGCCACTGCAGTGCTTTATTTATTTCTTAAAGAACTTGATGCAAACGTTGAATATTATATTCCCAAAAGACTGGAAGAGGGATACGGATTATCTAAAGCTGCAGTAGACCAGGTAAAGCAAAAAGGAACCTCGCTGCTTATTACTGTAGATTGCGGTATAACGGCTATTGAAGAGACTGAATATGCAAACCAGCTTGGTATGGATGTTATTATTTGCGATCATCATCAGCCAAAAGAAGTGCTGCCAAATGCACTTGCAGTACTCGATCCTTTAAAACCAAATTGTAATTATCCTTTTAAATATCTCTCAGGGGCAGGCGTTGCATTTAAACTTGCACAGGGTGCCTGCGAACGAATTGGTAAACGGGATTTGCCTTTACAATACATCGATCTTGTTGCCCTTGCAGGTGCAGCAGATATTGTTCCTTTAATTGATGAAAACAGGGTGCTTGTTGCAGAGGGTTTAAATATGATAAACAACAACCCGCGTCCGGCAATGGTGGCACTCATTGAGGTTAGTCATTTACACCCCGGTCAGTTAAACTCAGGGCAGGTGGTCTTTACACTTGCACCAAGAATAAATGCCGTAGGAAGGTTGGGTAATGCAGAAAGAGCCGTTGAGTTATTAATAACCGACGATAAAAGCGAAGCCCTTAAACTTGCCCGGATTTTGGAAACGGAAAATTATGAGCGCAGAAAAATTGATGTAGACACTTTTGATTCTGCAACTGAACTGGTTGAAAACTCCCTTGATAAGAAGAATGATTTGGCAATTGTGTTGCACTACGAGAGCTGGCATCCGGGTGTAATTGGAATTGTAGCTTCCCGGCTGGTTGAAAAATATTACCGTCCTACAGTTTTGCTTACTACTATTGATGGCGTTGCAAAAGGTTCAGCAAGGAGCATTACCAACTTTAATATATATGCAGCGCTTGAAAAGTGTGAAGATGTATTACTTCACTTTGGCGGGCACAAGGCGGCAGCAGGTGTTGCTGTAGAAGTTGATAAAATTGAGGAGTTTAAAGAAAAATTTAATAATGTTGTTCGTGAATCAGTAACTGAAGATGATTTACTGCCGGAAATCAGGATAGATTCCAAACTAAAGTTTTCAGAAATAACTCCGAAGTTTCTAAAAGTTCTTGAACAGTTTTCACCGTTTGGTCCCGGGAATCTGCGCCCGGTATTTTTATCAGAGAATGTACAGATTTCGAATATACCGCGTGTTGTTGGTACAAATCATTTATTATTAAGTTTGAAGCAGGAAGGGTCTGAAAGAATATTCGATTGTATCGGTTTTAATATGGGAGAGTTTTACGATCCGATAATTAAAAACAATTCGAAGATAGATGTGGTTTTTACTATTGATAAAACTATTCGCGATAGAAGAGTTTTTCCACAATTCAGGTTAAAGGATATTAAAATAGAAGAGAACATAGAAGAGATAGTTTAATGTCCGGTCATTCAAAATGGTCTACCATTAAAAGAAAAAAAGGTGCTGCAGATGCAAAGCGTGGTAAAATGTTTACTAAGCTTATTAAAGAAATTACAATTGCTGCAAGAGAAGGAGGCGGCGATCCGGGTGCAAATCCAAGATTACGCCTTGCAGTTGATAACGCTAAAGCGGCAAACATGCCAGCAGATAATATTGAACGTGCCATTAAAAAAGCTACAGGTGAACTTGAAGGTGTAATTTTTCACGAACTAACTTACGAGGGCTACGGACCTTCCGGTGTAGCAGTCATGGTTGAAGTTGCTACAGATAATAAGAACAGAACAGTTGCTGCAGTAAGACATCTCTTTAGTAAATATAACGGAAGTTTGGGCGAGAACGGATCTGTTGCCTGGATGTTCAAAAGGAAAGGTGTAATTACACTGCCAACGCAAGATAAAACCGAAGATGATATTATGGATATAGTTTTGGAAGCCGGCGCAGAAGATCTTCAAAAAGAAGATGAGTTTTTTGAGGTTCAAACCGACCTGGAATCTTTTGACCCTGTAAGAAAAGCACTTTTAGCAAAAGAGCTGCAGGTTGAAAATGCTTCTTTACAGTGGATTGCAAAAAATGTTGTAAAGGTAAACGGCGAAGATGCTGAAAAAGTTATTAAGTTAATAGATGCGCTTGAAGAGAGCGATGATGTACAGAACGTTTATTCAAATGCGGATTTTGACGAAGACGTAATTTAAAAAATAAATTTAAGCCGGTAATCTTTTTCCTGGCTCATAAGTATGATTATTCTCGGAATTGATCCCGGAACCAATGTAACAGGATACGGGATTATAAAATATAAAGAAAACACCTGCACACAAATTTCAAGCGGCATTATAAAGCTTCCTTCATCCGAACCAATACCCCACCGCCTAAAAATAATTTATGATGAACTTGATAAACTAATTAAAACTTATAAACCGGATGAGTTTGCAATTGAAACAGCCTTCTATGGAAAGAACGTTCAATCTGCAATGAAGATTGGTTATGCAAGAGGTGTATCTATCCTGGCTGCAGTAAATAACGACGTTCCAACAAGCGAATATTCTCCAAGGGAAATAAAAAAATCGGTGGTGGGTAAAGGAGCGGCTACTAAAGAACAGGTAAATTACATGATAAGAACCCTGCTGCATATTAATAATGATAATATGAAAAATGATGAGAGCGATGCACTTGCTATTGCACTTTGTCATGCTTTCAGGTTTAAAATGTCTTCCAATAAAAAAAGTAATAGCTGGAAAGCATTTACGGAAGCTCACCCGGAAAGAGTGATTGAGTAAGTTTCATAATCTGTATAACTTTTATTTTGTGTAACATTGTTAAGTAATTTATTATGAGTTTAATTTGATTGGTTATCTTACAGGAAAAATAATTTCAGTTAAACCCACACAGGTTTTAATAGATGTTAACGGGGTTGGTTACACAGTTTCAATATCGATTAATACATTCGAAAAAATATCAGATAAAGAAACTGCTTCGCTCCATATCCACACAAATGTAAAAGAAGATTCAATTTCACTGTTTGGTTTTTTCAGAGAAGCTGAAAAGGATATGTTTGAAATTCTTATCTCTGTTTCGGGTGTTGGTCCAAAATCTGCGCTAGGGCTTTTATCAGG
>JAZGGS010000457.1:0-3010 GCA_036480595.1 Ignavibacteriaceae bacterium | reverse complement strand
ACCACGGAATAGAAAAGAGAATAAATATTGAAATTGAAGACGGCAATAAAAAAGTAACCATAACCACAAAAGAAAACGGCGAGGAGAAAACCGAAGTTTACGAAGGTGAGGAAGCTGATGAATACCTGGAGAAAATAAAATCAGAACATGGAAACGAGATGCTGATAGAGATTGGTGAGGATAGTAAGCATAAAAAAATGAAGAAAATCATTATTAAAAAAGAAATTGATGAAGATGATGATAATGATTAAGTAATCACTGCTTCCAATTAAGCGCCCTCTCCAGGAGGGCGTTCATATTACTACTATACTAAAACATTTTTGCTGCTAAAATTACATTTCTTTTTTCTTATCTTTAAGAAAATATTTATTAAAAGTTAATAAGTTATCAACAGCAATGCTGGAAACATCCACTACAAAGCATAAATACAATTATGATCATAACCTTGAACGACAGAAAAAATCCTGGGCAATATTTCTTTTTTCTTTTAGTCTGCTTCTCTTCATATTTACTTTTGTCGGGTTTACTACCGAAATTTCAGAGCGGATAAATGAATTACTGGTAGACTACCTTGGTTATACGAATAAGTGGAGCACAACTTTTGGACCAGATTGGTTTCTAAATTTGAACAATAATTTTTCTGCCTTGGGGAGTGCCCCTATTATTTTATTTTTCCTGGTTATTGCAGCAGGTTATTACAAAATTAAAAAACAGCGCAAAAGATTGAGTAAATTTTTATCTATTATCATCGGCGGTGGAATTTTTATGCAAATTCTTAAAATATTTTTTGCAGACGAACTTCCTTACGAGCCGATAGAAATTTTCATTACAAACATTTCGGCTTACCCCAGCGGGCATACTATGATGGCTACAATTTTTTATCTTACACTTGCAGTATTTATAACAAGATGGCAAAGCAAAAAGAAAGTTAGGCGCTTTACATTGATAGCGACTTCTTCTCTTATCTTTTTAGTAGCGGTAAGCAGGATACTCAGCGGTGCTCACACATTTACTGAAGTCTTTGCCGGATGGTCTGCCGGGATAGTATGGCTTTGCTTTTGCTGGATGCTGGAAAGATATGTTAAAAAAAACCGGAACATGGTTTAATAAGTAAAGTGTTTTATAAACTCACCCTTACTCCCAATCTCAGTCATCGCTTCAATCCCAATATCCAGGTGTAGTTTAGAATATTTTTTTGTAATTACTCTATCCGATTTATCAGTTTTCACTCCTTCGGGAGCCATTGGTCTATCTGAAACAAGCAGAAGTGCTCCGCGTGGAATAGCGTTTACCAAACCCACAATGAATAAAGTTGCTGTTTCCATATCGATTGCAATTGTAGAGAGTGTCTTTAAGTATCTTTTAAATTTCTGATCCCATTCCCAAACGCGCCTGTTGGTGGTGTAAACAACTCCCGTGCGATATTCCAGTTTTCGTTGAATAATTTTATTAGAAACAAACTTGTGAAGTTTAAAAGAAGGAAGCGCAGGCACTTCGGGAGCTTTGTAATCGTTGCTTGTTCCCTCACCTCTTATTGCTGCTGTAGGAAGAATAAAATGCCCAAGCTCGGTTGATCTTTTTAATCCGCCGCACTTACCAAGAAACAGAACTCCTTTTGGTTTTTTAGCCGCAAGCAGATCCATAATAGTTGCGGCATTTGCAGAGCCAATTCCAAAATTTATTATTGATAATCCCTTGGAATTGGTTGCTGTCTGCATTGGTCTGCCAACTCCTTTAATATCGCAGTTAAATTTCTGGGCAAACTTTTCTACATAATCGTGAAAGTTTGTAAGAAGCATGTAATCGCCAAATTCCTTCAGTTCAGTGCCGGTATAACGCGGGAGCCAGTTCCTGGCTATATCGAGTTTTGTTTTCATCTTATGCAAAATCCTTAAATAAATTTATAAAGCAAGATATAAAAGTAAAATCAAATTAAAAAAATTAAGGAAATACTTGCTATTAAGTAGAATTTTCGTTTCTTTCAGCTAAGAATAATTTCCCACAAGGGGTAGGGTTATGATAGATAAAATATTTTTAATAAGTATTTTTCTTTCTGCTGTTTCGTTGGCTCAGGTATCTGCTGAGTATGAATATACGTTCACATTTTCAGATGAATTCAATAATTCTCAGGATCTGATTTTAGGCAAAGATCCTTTCGGTACAGATGGTATTGATACGCTGTTCGGTGAAGAATTTATTCCACAAGTACCTCCCGGAGAATTTGGTGTAAGGTTTCAACTTCCTCCAGACACTTCAATTACAACAATTAAAGATATAAGATTTGGATGTTATTGGGCAACGGGACATGAACATCTCGTTGATATGAACTATGAAGCAGGTTCCTCTTCAATATCTGTAATTTGGGAATGGGATTCTCAGTTGAATTTAGGGTTAATGGAAGTAATGTTTATTAATCCTTATAATGGTCAAACCATTGCTTCGTACAGTTGGTTTTCTGATTCCTCACATTTTTATATTCCGCAATCTTTAGATAAAATCAAAATTTGGACATTATACAATGGAACCCTTTCCACGGTTGAATATGAATTGTATACACCTAACGGTGGAGAGATACTTGAAGGGGGAAATATTTATGAAATTACATGGTGGAGCAATCAACTAGCTCCCTGGCTAGATATTGAATTTTCTTCTGATTCAGGTGCAACATGGAATTTGATCGCTGGCAGCGTATGGACAACAAACAGTGGTTACAGTTGGCAGGTGCCTAATATTTCCTCAGAAAATTGTTTAGTAAGATTAGGTAATTACCCCTGCAAGTATGATGTTTCTGATTCTGTTTTTACAATAACTTACCCTGTCTCAACTGAAACCGAAGCAAAATTACCAACAGAATTTTCTTTAGAACAGAATTACCCAAATCCATTTAACCCAAGTACGAAAATTAGATTTACAATCCCAACCTCACCCTTAAATCCCTCTCCTTACCAAGGAGAGGGACAGAGGGAGAGGTTAATTACTTTGAAAGTTTATGATGTTCTAGGAAATGAAA
>JAZGGS010000456.1:0-2812 GCA_036480595.1 Ignavibacteriaceae bacterium | reverse complement strand
TAGCTATCATGGTAGGTCCATTATGAATATCGGGAATTTTTAGTTAAACTTTAACTAAATTTGCCACCGGATTATGGAAAAAGAGTGTGATGGTAGGTGGACAGCCGAGACTATTAGAAAAACTTTTCACTATTGGGTTGGGAAAGATTCTCCCACCGCACCAAAGGCACCGGGCAAAATGAATGGATTACTCCTGATTGGTTTTACGAAAGAAATCAAGAGCCTATCAGGCCCGAAAATGGGCCTGATAAAACGGACTTCTCAAAGTTAATGTGTTTGGATTCTATAAAATAAATTTTTGTTGACAGGTTCAAAATCGGTGTGCGCTTGATCCGAGTCCGTCGCGGGTGGTGGTGGGCAAATGAGAAATGGCGATTAATCGACATCATGTTTCATACGATCCCGAATGGATTCCCGAAATCACGGGCATTCAACACAAAACGCTGATGAGTATCCAAAGGATGAACGCTACACCGGAGAACTACGCGAAGCTAACAAACTTCATGCACGCTGTGGCTTATGAGTGGAACCGGATCCGGCAGGAACTGGATGGTGGGTAATAAAAAAGGAAATGGGCGGCTCCATGGAAGAAGAACCGCCCAGTTGGGGTAAATGAAAACAATTAAACCGCTATAATTAATATCGGTACTCTTTCAGATAACTTTAGAAAAAAGCTTGGGCGGCCCATACGAACCGCCCAGCATCAAGTTTAGGAGGTTTTGCTATTAACTCTTAAAGAGTTAGCAGAACCAAATAAACTTTATCACAGAAAAAAATGAAATCAATACATTTATCTTCGATTTAAGCGTTTTTTCATACATATGAGTTTAAGAATTAAAGAAAACGCAGGAGATTGCAAGAAAATGGTGCGCGCTGATCCGAGTCCGGTGCGGGTATGGGTGGGCATAAAAGTCACATTTTGACACTTAATAGTTGTTAAAGCGCTATTTGACGCTATTTAGCGATAGCTATCTTGATAACTGATCAAGTATAGGCCCTTTCAAACTTAAACTTTAACATTAATGCGCACAGAATCCTTTGAGTCAAGCTTGACAAGATGTTCAGCCATTTTAAGTTCAATTAGAAGGGATACGGGCGGAGCAATTCCGCCAAATTGATACTGTGCGAGCCTATACCGCAAATGCATAACGTACCCCTGCATATCAGTATGGGATTTTTCCTTTTGCGGCATATATCAATTTTCGGTCTTTTAAAAATGAAACTTTAGTATTGCAAATTTCAGGTTGTTGTCAGGATTTTTGACGTGCTTTAGAAAAAATCTGTAACCTCCGTTTTGCGTCGCCAAAATTTTTTAGAATGAACTCGGGTGGATTGATTCCAACCATCTCATATTTTGTCAATTTATGCTGTAAAAACAAATAATATTTACGCAAACTAATAAAGGCTTTTTCTTGTTCGGTCATGTAATTAGTTTCGGTCTTTTTAAAATGAAACTTTAGACAAAATTTGCGCCAATGAGTTCTCCGAAACCACGGCGCAGCGGCTCGGCTCGGTATGGTGGCTGAGTCGAGCCGCAACTTAAAAAGGAACAAAATGGAAAATGGCGATGGTAACAAAATTTTCGATCGAGCTTTCATCAAGCAAATGCGCACTGTTTCAGCAAGCGGCGCGAATCCTTACAGCTTAAAGCAAATGATGCTTTTTGTTGTCGCGCGCGCAGCAACGCTGGAAAGAAATTTGCAAAAACAAATTAATGAACTAAAGGAGAATGAAAAATGATTTTTAGCAACCAGTATTTACAGGAGCTACGCGAAACAGGCGTTAACGGCCAAAATCTAAAAACGATGGTTCTGAATCTGGCTGCTCGATGCCAGCAACTCGAATACGAGTTAAAGGGAGAAGATGATGAAAATAACGGAAAAGAGCACGCGGCGAGCGAGAGCAAGGTTATTAGCGCTGGCTTGAATAGGTAAGGTTGTGGCAATGACGGCAGCGATATTATCTGGTATGGTCATACAAAAAGGAAGCAGGGCCACTTAGGACCCTGCTTCCTGATAGGTATTCACATTTATTACATTTTTTAATACCCCGTCCGCTTGCGGCGGGGTAAAAGGCGGTGTTATAATCCGCCATTATGGAATTAGGCAAAACCTCACATAGTGTATATAAAATACGCTATCATATGGTGGCGGCGGTTAAATACCGCAAGGCTTTGCTCAATAGCGAGATAGAAGAATGTATTACGGAAACGTTGAAAGGCATTTCCGAAAGATACGAAATAGTTATCGATGAAGTTGGTTTCGATCAAAACCACATTCACATATTCTGTGGAGCCCCACCAAGGATGGCTCCACTGCGAGTTATCAGCATAATCAAATCAATTACAGCACGAAAAATATTTGAAAGATTGCCCAATCTCAAAAAGCAAGAGTTATGGGGTGGCGAATTTTGGAGCGATGGTAAATACATCGGCACCGTAGGAGAAGCGACATCCGAGAAAACCATAAGAAATTACATCCGAAACCAGAGTTTAGATAAAAAAGAAGCTGAAGCTCAGATGAAGCAACTCAAATTGTTTGATATATGACTGGATGCTAAAGTAAGCACCAGATACCCCGTCCGCTTGCGGCGGGGAGCTTCATTATGCCCAAGGGTTTTTTTTTATTTAGGGTATATGGCTGATCTTGCTTACTTCTTTGATCTAAACTGCTTCTTCGGTCATAGCCTGATCGTAGCCTTTCTGGTATTGATAGATATACCAAATAATGACCATTAAGGGGCTCCTGATTGTGTTTCGTAATATTTCTTACTTTTGCCTTTGCAAATTTTATGGTCTTGGTTTTTCTAGCAG
>JAZGGS010000455.1:0-2185 GCA_036480595.1 Ignavibacteriaceae bacterium | reverse complement strand
CAACACTTGCACCAAAAGAAAAGTGCTTACCTGCTCCTTCAAATGTTATGAGTTTAATATCGTTATTATTTTTAAATGAGTCTAAAAGATCATTCAGTTCTCCCATCATAATACTATCGAGAACGTTTCCTTTTCCGTCATCAAGTATAACACGGGCAACTGAGTTATTATGAGTGTATTCTAATTTTAGTTTTTGCATAAAATAAATTCCTTTCGATTCAAATGAATTGCCACGGCCTTCAGGGTTATAGAAAACGGTTAAAACCGTTTGGATATTTTTCGTTGCAATTACTCACCACGATAAATCGTGGTGAGAATTTGATGATAAAAATTTTATAATAATTTTATTCTCCACGGGATTTATCCCGTGGACCAGGAAATAAAAAACATAAATGGGTTTTAACCCATCACGCACCTATTTATTTTTAAATTGTGGTGAAATAGCTTCAATCATTTCATCATTCCATTCATGACCTTCTGCAAGTAGTTGCCTTAGCTTTATAAAATCAACTTCCTGGTTACCTCTCGATCCTTCATTAAAGGCTCTGAATCCAGCTTTAGCTTCGGTCATCATATTAAGAGCTAACCAATCCCTATTGCTTTCTTTATTCTTATCCCAATGTTCAAGTTTCTTTTTGCGTAGCGAGTTTAATGTTTTACTTAAACAATTAGGCATAAGGTACATAAGCTTTGTGCAAATGTTTTCAACAGCTTTATCCAGCAGCGAAAGATCTACTTCGCCGGATTTTAATAATTCTTTTGCCTTCTCCTTCTCTTCACCTCTTTTAGGTGTTCCGTAAATCATCTCACCTTTTTCATTTATCCATTTATCTGTATAAACCATGGGATTGGGAATAAACTCGCCATTAACTTTTAATGCAGGAACAATTTCAGTTATCAGACCAAAACGTAAAGCTTCGTGAGCAGACCAGGGATCGCAAACAGTGCAGGAGTAGACAGCTCTTTCAATACCAACAAACAATTGAAGAAAATCGGTTGAACCGCCATCGGGTGCGCTGCCGTGTTTTGGCCCTGCTTGCCCAAAGCGTGCAAGGTCCTGTGCGATAGTAAAATCGCAAGCCATACCTATTTCCTGCCCACCGGCTATTCTCATTCCGTTTACTCTGCAAACTACCGGTTTATCACACATCAGGATTGTGGAAACCATATCATTAAAAAGCCGCATATACTGTTTATATTCCTGCGGATTTCCAGCATAATATTCAGCATATTCTTTTGTGTTACCCCCGGTGCAGAATGCCTTATCACCAACTGCAGTAAATACTACTGCAACAACACTCCTGTCGTTAGAAGCTTCCCTGAATGCGAGGATTACTTCCTTAACTGCCTGCGTTGTGTAGGAGTTATACTGCTTTGGATTATTAAGAAATATCCAGGCATTGAACAACCCCTCAACCGGTTTACCTTCATTATCAAGGCAAGGGCGTTTTTCAAAAATAATATCTTTGTATTCTACTTCTGTCAAATTATGATCTATTAACATGACTGTTTCACTTTTTAGTTAATAAAAAATTGTTTATTCAAAATCGGGAATTAAAACCGAGCGTTTATTGTATTTATTTTCAAGTGTGTTGCTAAAAACTTCATTAATTTTTGATAAAGGAAAAGTTTCTACAAACTGATCGATCTTTAATTTATCTTTTGCTACAAGATCAACAACTTCCGGATAAAGTTCAGGTTTACATCCCCATGTACCAATCACTTTTGCATCGAATGCCATTAAGTTGCTTAATCTTACTTCTAGTTTATCCATAGTAAATCCAACTATTGAAAGAGTGGATGCAAAACCCAGCAGAGCAAATCCCAACTCCTGACCTGCTTTTGTGCCGGACATTTCAAAAATCTTCCAGCAATAAGGAGAAACTCCAAGCTCCTTTGCAATTTCTCTCACTTTAGATTTTGTAGATTTAATATCAAGTTCTTTAATGTTCAATGTTGCATCTGCACCGTTCTGCCCTGCAATATTAAGCTTATCATCACTTATATCAATTGCCAAAACTTTAGCGCCTGTTATTTTTGAGAGCAATACACCGTATATTCCAATTCCTCCTGCACCAATAACTATGGCAAAATCACCTTCTACTAATTCAGCTTTTTTAATAACCTGGTAAGGAGTAGTAACTGCATCGGCTATTACTGCTAATTTTTCCAGCGGATACTTTTG
>JAZGGS010000454.1:0-3726 GCA_036480595.1 Ignavibacteriaceae bacterium | reverse complement strand
GCTGCTTTGCTTTCTGGTCACCTGAATCCTGCATTGAAGAATATGAAGTAATAGAATAATCGAGGATAGAAGTAATAAGCCGTATTGCAAAAAATGTAATAACAAAAACTGAAGCAATGTTAAGAATATTACTAGCTTCAGGAGAGAGGTCTAAAGTTCGTAATGCAATGTAGAGTGAGCCGTAAAAAAGTATAGGTATAATCGATTTCTGAATACCAACAATAATAAAGTCATCAATAGAGGTTTTGGTTTTCTTTGCCAATTTTTTCAGGCGAATTAAAATTATCGCTTTAAATATTGTAACTATTATTATACCGCCCACAAAAAATCCGGCAGCTATAAAGTATTGAAGAATTGTATTGCCCCAGTAGGTTTCTTTCAATAACGCTTCCATTTGTTTCTCCTTATTTATTGTTTATAAAAAATTATTAAACTCATTTTAAAATAAAGCCGGTCCTCCCGTCCCTCCGGGGGTCTGCGGCTCCTTTCCATTCTGAATTTTCGAATGCAACCGCGTGAACTCCTCCAAAGTACGGATTGAGATCGTTAATACTTATTTCTGATGGTGGATTGGAAAAAGTAAAACCGGAATTTAGCAAAATATCTTTTTCCTCTCCTGGTAAATTATCATTTTCAAGGTAGAGTTCTTTACCAGGACTAACGTGAATCCTGTTTTGATTAACTGCTTCTTCAATGCCAAGCCCGGCATCAATCCACAAACTAATAACCTGCACAATTGCAGAAATTATTCTTTCACTTCCCGGGCTGCCAATTGCCATTACCGGTTTGCCATCTTTCATCAGGATAGTTGGAGTCATTGAAGAATAAGGCATTGCATCCGGTCTCAAGTTAAAAGGATGATCCGGCTGGTTGATCTTAAACTCATTCATATAATCGTTGTAAAGAAATCCAAGTTGCGGATTTGCCGCTTTTGATCCGAAGTAATTATTAATGCTTAAAGTTGCACTAACCACTATTCCACTTTCATCCACAACTGAAAAGTGAGTTGTTTCTCCATTGTTATCATATCCTGATTCAATTAATAATTGCTTTGCTTCTTCGTCACTTATTTTATAAATAACTTCTTCATTATAATTAGTAAGATCTTTTACAGGATAATCTTCCCTGGATTTATGTGCAATCTGCAGCGCCTGTGCGATTAACAGCAATCGCTCTTTACTATCAAGTTTAAGTTTTTCCTGCGGGAATTGCTTAAGAATATTAAGCGCCTGGATAATCACCCATCCCCCACCGGGGGGCGGCATTGTGTAAATATCGTATTCCCTGTAGTTCCCTTTTATTGCGGGTATTTCTAAAGGCGTGGGAACATTATTTAGATCATCAATTGTTATCCAGCCATTATTCCGTTTCATATCTTCTGCAATTTGCTCCGCAATTTTGCCCGAATAAAAATCATCTGCACCTTCGGCTGCAATTTTTGTTAAAGTTTTAGCAAGAATTTTCTGTTCAAAGAATTCTTCCTGTTTCGGAAGAGAACCATCAGCATTTAAAAACATTTTTGTTGTAACCGAATCCTTTCTTAAATCTTCTGCTTTATATTTTAAAACCGAATACCTGAATTCACCCAACTGAAATCCTTCCTCCGCATATTTTATAGCAGGTTCCAGCAATTCATTCCACGAAACATTACCACTTCCATAATTTTTCCAGAGATAATCAAGTGTGCGTACCATCGAAGGAACTGTAGTTGCTTTATGTTTTTGCAGATCAGTTTTATTTAAGCTATCAGGCAGGTTTATTGGAGAGAAAGATGTACCGTTTACAATTAATGGTTCTTTGCCTGGAATATGGATTAGGAACTGTGCTTGTCCTCCCAACCCTGACATTGCAGGTTCAGTAACAGCAAGTGCAAATGAAATTGCTATTGCAGCATCAACTGCATTGCCACCCAATTCAAAAATTTTCTTCCCTGCATTGACTGACTCGGGAGAACCTGAAGATATAACTCCCGAAGTTGTTCCTTCTCTATAAGAACAAGAAGTAAAACTTAATGCGGCAACTAATGCCGTTACAAAAAGAACCGGGAGAAAAAACTTAGAGGTAAAATAACAAGCTTTAAGTTTCATCATCGGTTTTAATTGAATATTTTTCCATAACACCTTCCGGTATTTTCACCGGTCTGCCTGTTTTTATCGAAATCATGGTATAGATAATATATCCTTCGGAAGCAATTTTATTGTTTGCTTGTTTCACTATCCAGAAGTTAACTTTGCACTGTGCACCATCAACAGAATCTAATTGAGTTTTTACTACTATTTTATCATCGAGCAGCAAAGCTCTTTTCCATTGAATATATGTGCTGCTTGCAACCCAGTTGTAACCGAGTTTATGAAAATCTTCCATTGGCATTTTATAATCATTTTTCATCTGCTCATACCTGGCTGCCTGTACATAATCTAAATATTTTGCATTATGAACGTGATTATTCAAATCAATATCATCCGGTCTTATGGTAATTTCTGTTTCAAAAATAGAATTCATATCCCACCTTTTTTTAGGTTCGGTTTTTGTTCAATTGCTTTTGCAGAGTACAATATCTAATTTATGAACTGTCTATATACATTCCAATTAATAATGCAGGATGTCTGAACAATTCCGTTTTACAAAGGGGCAAAAAACCCGACCGGTTATTAAGGAAGAGTTAGTTTTTAAACCATCGCCGGAATTTAAAAAGGAGGCGCACTTCTCTTCATATAACCAGTATAAGAACATTTATGATTTTTCAATCAGCAATCCCGAAAAGTTTTGGGGCAGTGAAGCAAAAGAGCTTTACTGGTTTAAGCAATGGAAAGAAGTGAAGAAAGGTAAAGCGTTTAGTTCAAAATGGTTTACCAACGGCAAAACAAATGTTTCTTACAACTGCCTGGACAGGCACATAGAGACCGATAAACGGAACAAAGCTGCAATTATTTGGGAAAGTGAAACCGGCGACACAAGAATTTATACTTACCAGCTTCTCCACACAAAGGTTTGCAAGTTTGCCAATGCGCTTATAAAACTGGGTGTTAAAAAGGGTGACAATATTATTATTTACATGGGAATGGTTCCTGAAGCTGTAATTGCAATGTTTGCCTGTGCCAGGATTGGCGCAGTCCACTCAGTAATTTTCAACGGATTGAGAACAAATGCAGTAAGCGAAAGAATTAGAAGCTTAGATTGTAAAACTATTATAACACAGGATTTCTTTTTAAGAAAAGGGAATAAAATTCCTCTAAAAGAAAATGTAGATAATGCCATCGGGAAAAACCCAATAGTTGAAAATGTAATAGTATATAAAAGGTTTGAATCTGCTGAGATGGAACTAACTGCCGGGAGAGATCATCTCTGGAGGGAGCTACTGGAAAGTACACCTGATAATTGTGAAGCAGTACCACTCGATTCTCAACACCCGCTTTTCAGTATGTTCACCAATGGTCCGCGCGGTCAACTGGTTAAAACACTGCATACTACAGGTGGTTACATGGTGCAGGTTTATATTTCTGCCAGGTGGTTATTCGATTTAAAGGATGAAGATATTGTGTGGACTACTTCAGACATTGGCTGGATATCGTGTCATTCATACGGCATATACGGTCCGCTGCTTAACGGTGCAACCACATTTTTATATGAAGGAGTTCCAATTTATCCTGAACCGGATCGTTACTGGCAATTGATATCCAAATTCAGGATAAACATTTTCTTCACAACGCCAACAACATTAAGAGC
>JAZGGS010000453.1:0-7990 GCA_036480595.1 Ignavibacteriaceae bacterium | reverse complement strand
TGAATCGAGAGCTATGTTTTATGGTTTTAAAATAGGGAAGAAGTATGGCGAAGCATTTTTTTGTGAGGAAGAGATTGAATTGGATTTAATTAATTTTCTTAAGTAAAACTGTTCCGTTGAAATCCCGCGTCCATAATCTTTATACTGGAATATAACCCGGTCATTCTTAAAACTATTTGATACTGCAACCTTCGAACCCTTTTTTAGTTTACAGATTCCAAAATCGTGCGAAGGCGTACCTGCTGAAGTTTTGAATCCGGGAAACACGTGGAAAGATAAAAATGCTTACGATGAAATGGCGAAGAAGCCGGCAGGTATGTTTGTGAAGAATTTTAAGGAATATGAATCTGGAACTTCAGAAGAAATAAAGAGCGCGGGACCGAAATAAAAGGTGTGATTGTTTGAATGTATGTTTCATACAACCATACATTCATACATCCAGGAATTTAATTTTTAAGATTAATTGTTGACTATCAGCTATTCTTCCTTTAATTTCACACGCAAATTACAGCGGTTACTGCATCTTAAAATTTAATACGGAGAAAGTATAATGACCGGTAAGAAATTATCTGGCGAAGTATTTTATCCTTCAAAGCAGGTTATAAAGCATGCCAACGCAAAATGCGAACAACTTTATAAATCAGCTGATGAAGATTACGAAGGATTTTGGGCAAGAGAAGCAAAAAATCTTAAGTGGTTTAAAAAATGGACTCAGGTATTGGATGATTCAAACAAACCTTTCTTTAAATGGTTTACTGATGGCAAAACAAATATTTGTTACAACTGTCTGGATGTTCATTTAAACTCTCCTCGAAGAAATAAGCTCGCATTTATCTGGGAGGGTGAAAAAGGTGAGTTCAGGTCTTTATCCTATTTTGCACTGCACCGCGATGTTAAAAAGTTTGCTAATGTGCTTAAAAGTTTAGGTGTAAAAAAAGGAGACCGCGTTACTATTTACATGGGCAGGATTCCTGAAATAGTAATTGCTATGCTTGCCTCTGCACGGATTGGCGCAGTTCACTCAGTTGTTTACGGCGGCTTTTCTGTTGAAGCTTTGCACGAAAGAATTGAAGACAGCCAGTCAAAAGTTTTAATTACTGCCGACGGCGCATTCCAGAGAGGAAAAATAGTTGAGCTAAAGAAAATTTCGGATGAAGCGCTGCAGCGTGCGGCAACAGTTGAAAGTGTTGTGGTTGTTAAACGAACCGGGCAGGAAATTACGATGGAAGAAGGAAGAGATATGTGGTACCACGAACTCATGTCACTCCCGATTGCAAATAATGAAGAAAATATAGAAATGATGGATTCTGAAGATCCTTTATTTCTTCTTTACACTTCCGGTACAACAGGTAAACCAAAGGCAATCCTGCACGTGCACGGTGGTTATATGGTGGGTACTTATTCAACATTAAAATACGTTTTTGATATTCACGAAGATGATCGCTTCTGGTGTGCTGCAGATCCGGGATGGATTACAGGACACAGCTACATTGTTTACGGTCCGTTGTTAACCGGAACAACTTCATTTATGTACGAAGGCGCCCCAACATATCCTTATCCAAGCCGCTGGTGGCAGATGATTGAAAAGTATGGAATTAATATTCTTTACACTGCTCCAACAGCCATCCGTGGATTAATGCGTTTTGGTGAAGCGTGGCCAAAGCGTCATGATCTTTCTTCCTTAAGATTACTCGGCAGTGTTGGCGAGCCGATAAACCCTGAAGCATGGCGATGGTATCACAAAGTAATTGGAGGCGAAAACTGCCCGGTAATGGATACCTGGTGGCAAACCGAAACCGGTATGTTTATGATAACTCCAATGCCTTGCGTTCCACTTAAACCTGGTTCTGGTACAAAACCATTTCCCGGTTTAAAGATGGATATCCTGGATGAAAATGGTAAGCCGGTAAAAGATGGAGAAGAAGGTTACCTTGTAATAAAAAATCCATGGCCGGCAATGCTTAGAACAATCTGGAACGATCAGGACAGGTTTGTTGAACAATACTGGAGTAAGTATAAAGGAATGTACTTAACCGGTGATTCTGCCAAAAGAGATGAAGACGGCTATTATTGGATTATTGGTAGAGTTGATGACGTTATAAAAGTATCCGGTTATCGTTTGGGAAGTGCTGAGATCGAAAGTGCGTTGGTGAGTCATGCTTCAGTAGCGGAAGCTGCTGCAATTGCATTACCGCACGATGTAAAAGGAAATGCAATTCACGCCTTTGTAATTTTACGATCAGGACATGAACAAAGTGATCAACTTATTGAAGAGTTAAGAAAACATGTTGGACACGAGATGGGACCAATTGCAAAACCGGAACAAATTGAAGTTGTTGAATCACTCCCTAAAACAAGAAGCGGTAAGATAATGCGCAGGGTGCTTAAGGCAAAAGCACTTGGTGTAGATCCGGGTAACATTTCTACGTTAGCCGATTAAATTATTCTGCTTACCCGGGTAAATTAGGGAGTAAATTAGTGTGTGAAATCTAAAATAAAAGGCATATATTCTACTCCCAATTAAAATCTATTAATATATAAGTTACACTGTTGTCATTTTAATGTGCAAAAAATTCTCTCTCTGCTTCTTACTTGTATCTTCACTTGTAATCCTTATTTTTACTAATTCTGCTTTAGGACAGGAATATGGTAAACTGCGCGGTTTTGTAACTGATTCTACTAGTGGCGAAGTTTTAGTCTTCTGCAATGTTTATATAGAAGAATTAAAAGTTGGAGCTCCTACAAACGAAAGAGGACTGTTCTTAATTAACAACTTACCCGCCAACAGGCGATATGATGCACTGATTTCTTATGTTGGTTACCAAAGTAAGATTATTACTGTAGCTATTCTGCCGGGAAAAATAACACAGGTAAATGTTGAACTTGCTCCACTAAGTATTGAACTTCAGACTATTGAAAAGATAGGTGAGAAGGTTATTAGGGAAAATACAACCGACCTTAGTCTTGAAAGAATTTCAATTAAGGAATTGGAAGTGCTGCCAAAAGGAGTGGAGACCGATGTTTTAAGATCTCTTCAATTTATTCCCGGTGTTAGCGCTACTGGTGATGTATCGGGTTATTATTATGTAAGAGGCGGCGGAAGCGACCAGAATCTTTTGCTTATAAATGGTGTTGAGATTTACAACTCTTATCATTCGCTGGGTCTGTTTAGTACAATCGATCCGGAGATGATCAACAGTATTGAATTTTATAAAGGTGGTTTCACTTCAGAATATGGTGGCAGAATGTCTTCGATACTTAACATAGTTTCGAAGGATGGAAACAAAAACAGGTTTGGTTTTAAGGGTTCGGTTAGTTTTTTAACTGCAAAAGCACTTGTGGAAGGACCTATACCCAACGGTTCTTTTATGATAACAGGCAGAAAAAGTCATAGCACTGATGTGTTGAAAAATTTTCTAAATGAAAAAACAGTACCTATAGATTTTTACGATTTTTCATTCAAGCTTAACTACTCAAGTAAAGATATTTTTGAAAATGCCAAGTTTTCAATATTTGGTTTGATGAGTAATGATATAATAGACTATAATGATTCCGCCAGGGAAAAATTTAAGTGGAAAAGCGATCTGTTCGGGTTTGAATGGCTACAGGTTTACGATGTACCACTTTTTACAAGGTTAGGTCTTGCATTTAGCAATTTTGAAGGAGAAGTAATACCAAATTTAAGCTCATTAAAACCAAGATATAACCAGGTAAAGGATATTAGCTTCAGCTTCGATTTGAATGCAGTTTTCGACAGCAAAGATGAGATTGAGGCGGGATTGAAAATTAAAATTCTGGAATCAAAATTCACCCAGCAAAACCAGGTGGGTGCAAAAACTAATTTAGAAAAGTTTGCAGGCAACCTTAGTGTTTACGGAAAATATAAATTTTTAAGGTTCGATAATTTTGGGGCAGATATTGGTACACGGTTAAATGTGACCGGGCTTAATAACAATGGAGGAGGAATACTGGAACCAAGATTAAGTTTAACATACAGGCTATTTCCATCTCTTACTTTAAAGGCTGCTGCTGGAATTTTTATTCAGGAAATAACAACATTATCCGATGAAGATGAACTTATTCTTCCGTTTGAACCATGGATAATTATGCCGGATTACCTTGAACCATCAAAGGCTGTTCATTACAATGTTGGTGTGGATTTAAATATCATCGATGGAATTAATTTTTCAGTTGAGGGCTATTATAAAGATATAAAACACTTACCTATAATAAATGATCAGAAATTTTTAGCCTCTGAGCCTGATTTAATTTCCGGCTCTGGCGAATCGTATGGATGGGAGTTTATGTTAAATTATGGACTTCATCCTTTTAATATAACCACTTCTTACACTTTAAGCTGGGCGTTTAAGGAGGTTAATAACTGGGTTTACTATCCACGTTACGATACAAGACATGCCGGCAACATTATTGTTGAATTTTATTTTGGCTCCGGCTGGATTGCCAGCACTGTTTGGAACTTTGCTTCAGGTTATCCTTTTACACAATTATTTGGGTATTACGATAAATTTTATCTTGATAACTTACATTCTTCCGGGGTAAAGAATGGTGAGTTTTTGCCTTATTCAATTTTAGGAGATAGAAACCTGGGGCGGCTGCCATCATATCATCGTCTTGATTTAAGTCTTGTGAAAAGATTCCGTTTATGGTTATCAAATATTGAAATTGGCTTGAGCGCAATAAATGTTTATAACCGGGCAAATATATTCTATTACAACAGGAGTACAAATGAAGTTGTGAACATGCTCCCGTTTTTATTCACTGCAACATTAAGAGTGGAACTATGATAAGAATTTTAATTCTACTAGCAGTGTCTGTTCTCTTCTTCTATTCCTGCGATGAAGATTTTAATCCATACGCAGAATACGAAGAGAGTTATGCACTTACATGCATACTTAAAGGTGATTCAGCTTTCCAGGTTGCAACTTTATCTCATAGTTATTCTCCCGGAGAATTTAATCCCGGTAACGGCGCAGCTGATCCCTCAATTATTGGTGCAGATATAAGAATCTGGTATGATGATTCAGTTTATGTTTTTAAGGATTCTTCTATTACAAGAACAGATACTTCAAGATACAACACTCCATTCCGGTTTTATTATAATAATCTTTTTAAAGTAAGAACAAAACAAAGCATAGAAATTGAAGTGCTTCTTCAAAATGGAAGAAGATTAAAAGCTCGCTCAACAACACCGGGTGAGATTTCCTTCCAGGAGGAAAGTACAGTATTAGTACCACCGGTAAATATAAATATTGTTCAATTTTACTGGGCGCAATTAAGTGAAGGAACTTTTTATTCTTCAAAGTTTGAGCTCAGGTATCTTCAATTAATCAATGGGGAGCATGTTGAAAAAATAAAAGAAATTCCTATAAGGTATATTCAGCGGGGAGATGAATTTGAAGCTGTCTTCCCGGATCCTGATAATGGTTCTACTATTGTTTATAATATGGATGCTGTAACAAGAGCACTTAATGAAATCTCGGATGGCGATGCCAACAAGCAAAATTATTCAGTGTATGAATTCCCCGTATTTGATTTGATCGCGTTCGATCTCCCTTCTTCAAGGTATGTTTCTTCCACCGGTCAGTCTTTTGATGACTTAACCGTTAGTGTAAACGTTTCCGATTACACAAACATTGAGGGAGGGCTGGGTATTTTTGGTTCTTACACAAGGAAGAATTATGACCGGGTAAGATTTTATAAAGACTATATAGAATCTTTTGGGTACAATTTTATACAGGAAAACTGAATTAATCTATATAAGCACAATGAAAATATTTAAGAAAAACATATTAATTAAAGTCTTAATCTTCATCGTAATTATGTGTGGAATAATTGTAACAGGGTGTGATAAGGAAGTAACCCGCAGCCCCGTTGAACCGCCGCCGCCGGAGGGCTTTATTTATGTTAATTCCACTCCTGCTGGATTTACTATCTTTCAAAACGGGAGGAACACAGGCAGAAAAACCCCAGACAGCTTAACTTTTTTAGAGCCGGGCATTTACGAAATAACATTGAATAAAAATTATTTTAAAGATACTTCTGTTACCATTACAGTTAGCGAAGAAGAAAAATCAATTATAGACATAGATTACTTTTCCAATCCCACAATGTTGGGTAATCTTGCATTGTTTTCCCAACCGCCTGGTGCAACTATTATTTTTGAAGATTCTGTTCTTAACCGTGTTACGCCGGATACGCTTTTACATCTGCTTCCCGCATTGTATAAAGTTAAATACAGCATGTTTAATCATAGGGATGTTGAATTTGATGCCGTTGTACAGAGCAGCGAAACTACTCTTTATGTTGAAGAGTTAAGAGATACATCCGAATGGATAGATTTCCAATTATTTAACTCGGGCATTCAATCAAATTCTTTAACGGCTATTACTATTGATAATAACCATATGATATGGATTGGATCGCTGCAGCAGGGATTAATTAAATATGATGAATTAGATTTTGAAAACTATAATATTTCTAATTCTCCTATTCCATCAAACCAGGTAAGATGTCTTACGGTTGCACCAAATGGAGATTTATGGATCGGTACTAACTCAGGTTTAGCAGTTTTTAACGGAACTTCCTGGATAGTCTATAATCAATTAAACTCCGGGCTTGCATCTGATCTCGTTAATGCTGTTCAATTTGATAATATGGGTGTTGTCTGGATTGGCACATCGGCAGGGCTGGTTAGATTTGATGGGACTAATTGGAATGTTTTTAATGATCCGGATGGCAGGATTTGGGTAATGGACTTAGTTATTGATGCGAACCAGGATATTTGGGTAGGAACAAGGGAATATGGAATTGTTTCGCTGGTTAACAACGCCTTTGTTTATTATCCTGATTCAGTTTTTAACTATGCAACTGAAAGAATCTCATCAATAGATATTGATCAGAATGGAAACATTTGGTTTTGCCATATGCCCGATAGTGCAAGGAGAAGCGGAGTATCTTTTTGGGATGGAAATACTTTTACAAACTTCTTTTTGGGGTCTGCAAATAATAATGTAAATAATATCTTTATTGATGATCAGAATAACAAGTGGATAAGCACTCACGAAGGTTTTATTAAATTCGATCAGCAAAATGTTTCAACAACTTTTACAACATTTAGCTCCCTAATAAGTTCCGATCTGACTAATGCCTCAGTTAAGGATATTCATGGATCATTATGGATAACAACACAAGGAGGCGGATTGAATAAATATAAAGAACCGTAGAATTTAATCTTTAACTCTAAAAACTAAATCCAGCACTGTTCCATCAACCCATTTAATTATTGCTACAACTTCATTCTTATCTATATTTGGCTTAGCTGGTTTACCGCCACAAATTTCATCAACTTCTTTTCTTATAGTTCGGATGGATTTAATTGGCAGCCCGGAATTTTTTACAGAATCAATAAGGTCTTTTCTATTAGGATTAATTGCAATTCCTCTTTCTGTGATAATCACATCAATCAGTTCACCGGGTCCAACTAGCGTAGTAACTTTATCAACAATTACCGGGATTCTATTTCTAAAAGTGGGAATAGCGAGTATTGAACATTTTGAGTAAAGACAGTTTTGCCATCCGCCAATTCCGTGCAGCAAATATCCATCGGAGTGAGTACAAACATTGCCGTTAAAATTTACATCAACTTCGGTGGCGCCAAGCACTGCAACATTGACCATAGAGGCAAAGTTACCCTTACCGTGAAAGTTATAACTCGTAAAGGGAGATGTGTTAACATGATTATGGTTTTCACGCATACTCCTCACACCTTCGAGATCAAATGTTTGTCCGTCAAGAATATAATCAGTTAAACCTTCTTCTAACATTTCCACCAGGTATTTTGTACTGCCGCCACGCATAAATCTGGCTTTAACTCCCTTTGCTTTCATCTTTTCTTTTAGGAAAACTGCAAAGGCAAGGTTAGTT
The DNA here is from genome assembly GCA_036480595.1 of Ignavibacteriaceae bacterium. Classification (GTDB taxonomy): domain Bacteria; phylum Bacteroidota; class Ignavibacteria; order Ignavibacteriales; family Ignavibacteriaceae; genus JAZGGS01. The sequence goes on along the minus strand of JAZGGS010000453.1, from coordinate 46 downwards.
CCGCCTGCACCGGCTTGAAGTGAAAAACCATCTTTCATTATTCCTG
>JAZGGS010000452.1:0-9316 GCA_036480595.1 Ignavibacteriaceae bacterium | reverse complement strand
AAAAGAAAAATAAAGATGTGAATAAAATCACATATTACTTTTTATATGATTGAGAAGATTTTGTCCCGCAGGATTTGTTGGAAACTTATTATTGATTTCGTTGGCATAAAAAGTTGCTTTGCTGCGGTTACCTCTTTTAACATAAAAATCTGCCAGCGCATAGTTCATATCAAAATCGTCTGGTGATTTAGAATAAGCTTTTAACAAAGCTTCTTCCGATTTTGAAAAATCATTTAAATACTGATACAGTAATCCAAGATTGTAATAGATCCTTTCGTTAGCATCTGTTTTTGTTGCTGCTATTTCAAGATTTTCAGCAGCTTCTTTAAAACGATTCTGTTCCGCGTATAACAATCCAAGATTATAATTGCCCCCTGTATATTCAGGATGGTTTTCTATTAGGTCGATGAAAAGATCTTCTGCTTCTTTCAACTTTCCACTATTATAGTAAAGCATAGCAAGATTTGATTTTGCAGGATAGAAAAGACTATCAAGTTCTATAGCTTTCCGGTAATGTTTCTCCGAACTGATAACGTCACCTTTATTGGAAAAGTAATTACCAAGATTAAATCTTCCGGCGGGAAAATCAGCAGAGTATTTAAGTGTTTCAAGATATTCTTCTAAAACTGTATTAAGAGTTTTTAATTGCGCTTCTGTAAATTCTTCTTTGCCAAGCACAGATAATTTATTAGCTGCCTTCACTCGTACAGCTTTTACAGGATCGTTTAGCAGCGGAAATATTGAACTAATTAAATCTTCAGGATCATTAGCAATAAATACATTAACTGCGCTGACTCTTACAAGAGGCTCAGGATCATTTAATGCTTCTTTAATTACATTGTACGATCTTTCATTCTCATAATTAACAAGATATTCAACTGCCGAAGCTCTTACAATCTCAGGATAAAGATCATCCTTTATTATTCTAATTAGATTAGTATCCGCGCCTTCTTTCAAATCTCGTGCATTAACAAAAGTTGTTGCGTAATGATATTTTTTCTTTTCACCATAAAACTTCGTTATGTATTGCTGAGACCATTCTGCTGATTTATCTGCATGGCAATCGTTGCAGGCATTAGGTGCACCTAATTTAATTGTAAGATCGGGACGGGGAACTCTGAAGCTATGATCCCGTCGGAAATCAACGCCCATATAATACCTTCCGGGCATATGGCATGTTTTGCATAAAGCGCCTTCACCAACTTCAACTCTTTGACCAAACTTATTTATTACCGGCTCTCCGCCTTCACCTTTGTATTTATGAAAGTGATGATTATAAGTATCGTATTCTTCTGAACGATGGCATTGAGTGCAAAGGGCATTTTCTTCAAACTTAAATTTGATGCTGTGGGAGTCATGGCAATCGCTGCACATAACATCCTTCATATACATTTCACTTTGTGTAAATGAACCATAAACATAAACTTCCTCAAGTATCTGTCCATCTATAAAATAATTTGGTGGTAAAGGTAACTGTGGTAAATGGTTTTCAAAATATTCATTTGTGGTGTGATCGTTTACTCCAAGTGAAGATCTTCTAGAATGGCAGGGCGCACAGGCTTCAACAAATTGCTTTGATGTTGCCCCGCTGGTTTTAATAACTAATCCCATATTGTTATCGTAAGAGCGCGCCATCTCCGGTAGCTGTGCCCATTCAATATGTTTAGAGCCAGGTCCGTGGCACGATTCGCAGTTAACATTAATGTCAGTCCATGTTGTGTTGAATGCATCGTTTTCAATATCATAATTTTTATTAAGATTTGTTGAATGACATTCAGCGCACATGCCGTTCCAGTTCTGTCCCTGGTTAGTCCAGTAAAGCCAGTTAGTTGGAGTTATATTTTGATCGGCATAAACGAGTTCAAAAAGATGATACCATTCTTTCTTCTCTGTATCCCACGCAATGGGAAGGCATTGATACCTGCCTTTATTAAATGGAATCAGGTATTGTTGAAGCGGACGAACTCCAAAAGTGTGTGTAATTTGCAATTCCTGCATCTCCCCGTTTGGTCCTTCAGTATAAACAAAAAACTTATCATCTTTTTTATAAAATTTATGAGTCTTCCCGTTGTAATAAAATTCAGCGTTATTAAAATCTCCCACAACGCTTGAATCATTTGCAACATCCATTGCTTTATCATGATCAGAACCTTTCCACAAATTGTATTCGCGCTGATGGCAGCCTATACATTCCTTCCCGCCAACAAATTCAGCTTTCTTATTCAGATTCTGATATGATGGTTTATGAATGAAGAGTGAAAGAGGAATCAGTAATACTATTACTCCAGTTGCTGCTATTCCAGTTTTTTTCCAGATGCTAATCATAAATTTTACACATACACTATTTGATCTTTACTGTATCTTTCCCGCTCTACTTTCGTCCCAACATCAACTTTAACCAACCCGTTCTCTATAATAACGGGATAGTAATCAAGTGCCTTTGGTGCGGGCGGATTCTGAACATTTCCGTTCATTGCAAATGCAGAAGAATGGCATGGGCAGATAAATCTTTTCTTCTCTTCCTCCCATTCAATAGAACAACCTAAATGAGTGCAGCGAAGCGAAAGAGCAATGAAGCCGCCATCCTCCAATCTGGTTAAATAAAACCTTCCGCCTCTAAAAGGAGTTACGGAGTTTGGTTGAAATGAATTTACAAGACCTGCTTCAATTAACTGCTTTGGTGTGTAAACATTTTTATTGCCTTTACCCGAAAAAAGAAAACCGAATATAACTGCAGCAAACTCTAAACCAGCTAAAATACCAAGCCCGGTCCATATCTTTTTAAGGAATACTCTTCTGCCTTCAGGAGATTGAGGAACTTTTTTGCGGACAGATTCCTTCTTCTTTTTTACTACTTGTTTTGTTTCTGTTTTTTTCTTTTTCATCCTATAATAAATTCCATGGTAAAGTTAACGCCATATCAACTCCGCGAAAGAAAATCCCAACCAAAGTTAATATTATGAACGAAGTTAAAATAAGAACAAACATTGCCTGCACCGATTCATTATTTAAGAGTTTATATTTTTTCTGTATGAATTTATAATAAAACCAGAAAATTAAAATCAAAATTGTAAATGGAATTATTCCATTGCTAATAAAAGCCGGAAGCCATGATAGTAAAACTTCAAAGTTAACCAGGTACTCACTTGCAATAACTAACAGGGTTGTTATAAGTAATGCAAACAAAACAGAAACTTTTGCAGAACTTTTACCTTTCTCCGAATGAAACCATAAACCATTTGCTTTTTCTTTATACTTTAAAAACGGGATGAGTGAAACAAGAACGATTGCTGAAAGAGGAATAAAAAAACCTGCGAAGAAGGGATGGAAGTGCATTAGTAACTCTTGTATACCCGCAAAGTACCACGGAGCTTTTGTAGGATTCAAACTATAATTCGGATTTGCTTTATCAAGTAAAGGTGCATTTGCAAAAACAGAAAAGAGAAGTATTACAGCAATCAGAACAAGTGCAATAACACCTTCTTTGTAAACTAAGTTTGGATAAGAAGGAACAACCTTATTTTCCTTTGAATTATTTGGTACAATAACTCCTCCGGCTTTTCTCACGCGCCAGAAATGATAAACCATCAAAAGCAAAATTAATATCGGCAGCGCTGAGCTGTGCAGGTTATAGAAAACCAAAAGAGTATCCGCGTTAACTTCAGTTCCGGCAAGAACAATCTCTCTTAAACTGTTCCCGATTAAAGGAATATATTGTAATATACTTGTGCTAACTGTAATAGCCCAGTATGCAAGCTGATCCCAGGGAAGCAAATAACCTGTAAAGTTTGAGAAGATAACCAGTGCAAATAAAAGCAAACCGATAATCCAGTTAACTTGACGAGGTGGTTGATATGCGCCTGTTAAAAATGTTCTAAGCAAATGAAGAAAAGTTATGATAACCAAAAACACACCGCTCCAGTGATGAATGTTCCTGATTAACCTTCCGAATAATACATTGTTCTGCAGTAAAACAATCGAATCATAAGCTAAACCGGGGAAAGGTTCATAATAGAAGCGAAGCATTATTCCTGTTAAGAATTGTATTACAATTAAAAGTGCAGCCATTCCACCAAGCCCAAACGTACGGTTAAATGCTATAGCTTCTTTTTTTACTGTTGCAGGGTGAAGATGTAAAAAAATGTTATTCAATATTCAGGTTTTTTTATGGATTTATATTTCTGCGAACGAATTTTAATAAGTTAATAAAAGTTATTGAATATTTAGTTTAAAATATATTAAGTTAATTTTAAAATAAAACTTAATATATTGCAGTTAAAATTATTGCAAGGTTTTATTTTATGATGAAGAGTTTCACAAACACTCTTTTAATAATATTATTAACTCTTACTTTTTTTAGTGATTGCGCTCATTCTCAATCACCCTATAACCTGGAAACCGGCAGAGAAGCGCTACTACTTGGTGGTGGTTTAGGTTTGGGAGCTCTTTCTCTTCATCTTGAAAGCAACATTAAATCACTTAAAATTAAAGAACTTCAAACTTTATCCAGGGAAAACGTAAACGCATTCGATCGTGGTGCAACTTATAACTGGTCCGAGGATGCGAGTATCGTTAGCGATTATCTTCTTAATTTTATGCTGATTTCACCCATTGCTCTCTTAGCTTCCGATAAGGTAAGGAAGGATTTCGGAACCTTTTCCGTAATGTATATGGAAAATCTTTTTCTATCATTTGCTGTTGTACATACCACCAAAATACTTATTAAGCGTAACAGACCTTACACGTATAACAAAAATGTTCCGTTAAAATATAAATCTGATAGCTCATCACGTTTATCTTTTTTCTCCGGTCATATAACCCATGCATTTTCCTCAGCAGTATTTCTTTCTACCGTTTATTCTGAGTATTATCCCGATTCAAAATTGAGACCTTATATTTGGGGATTATCATTACTTTCCGCATCAATTGTAGGTTATTTAAGATACGCTTCCGGGAATCACTTCCCTACTGATATTATTATGGGTGCGGTTGTGGGAAGTGCAATTGGTTACATTATTCCATTAATACACAAGGTTGATAAAAAAGATGAGCTGCCTGGTACTGCTTCCTTACAATTTCAAAAACTTTTTTCGTTACAATTAATTTTTTAATCACTTTTATTTATAGAGGTTGAAATGAAAATTATCATTATTAGTTTATTAGCGCTTATCTATACAACATCGCTTGCGCAGGATAGATATCTTGAACTTGTTAGAAGCGATTTAAAAGCACAGAAAGTTGCTTTGATAACCGAGGTAATGGATTTTACAGATGAACAAGCCGGAATCTTCTGGCCAATCTACCGTGAATATGATTTTGAATTGACTAAATTAGGCGACAGGAAAATAAATCTTATAAAGGACTATGCCGCTAACTTTGAAAATATGACTGACGAAAAAGCAAAAGAACTTGTTGAAACTGCCTTCGATATTGATTCTGATTTGCTTAAGTTAAAGAAAAAATATTTCAAAGAATTTTCAACAGCTCTTTCGCCAACAACTGCCGCCAGGTATATGCAGGTAGAAAATCAAATTCAACTACTGCTCAATTTGAAAATTGCATCTGAAGTTCCGCTCATCGGAGATACTTTAGAAGAGCAGGATACCGGAGAAGCGCAGGATACCGGCATCGAGATGAAAAACTAAAAAAAGAATCTGAACTAAAAAAAATAGCTGGTTACTTGGTTATCAATTTTATATTTTATATTAATTATTTTTAAAACATTTCTCTAACATTATACCGGAGAATAAATAAAATGAATAAGAAAAAATCGCTAATTATTGGGAGTTTACTACTCGCAGCACTGTTGCTAACTTTTACTTCGTGCTATTCTGATTATGGTTTGAGTACAGCTGATTACGACACTATTATAACATTGTTCGATAATAACGCAAACTTTAAGAAACCAACTTACGCAATGCCGGATACGGTAGTGCATTTTGTTGAAGAAGGTGAGGAAGATGATATCGACAGAAGTAAAGATGCTCTCATCTTACAAACAATCGAAAATAATATGACAAAATTGGGTTATGAAAGAGTACCCGTTGATACGTCTGCGAATGCACCTGGTTTTGTTATGCTTGTCGGAGTTACTGTAACAGATAATTATGGTAGGGTATATTACCCTGGTTGGGGTTATTGGGGCGGCTGGGGTTGGTGGGGCGGTTATCCAGGCTGGGGATATCCCGGAGGTTCAGTTATTTACAGCTATACAACAGGTACTATTTTCATGACTATGCTTGATCCGGAAAAAACAATCTCGGGAGATCAAAAATTTGGAGCAGTTTGGTTGGCAAGAATAAATGGTGTTGTAAGCAGTAGTCTTAACACATCTGCCAGAATAACACAAAAAATAAATGACGCATTTAATCAATCTCCATATTTAGGAGCAAATTAATTTTTAGTTAACAAAGTTTTTACAAAATAATGGATAAAATTATGAAGTGGTTATATTCAAGTATTTTAATATTGATTATTACAGCAAGTGTTTCTGCACAGAGTCTGGGAAGCATGACCTATAATGTTTCTTTCCCAACAGGTAAATTAAATGATTACATTGACGAGATAAGCTGGCGCGGTATTGGTATTGAAGGAAGATGGTTTTCAAATAAAAATATTTCTTTCGGTTTATCATCAGGTTGGAATGTGTTCGACCAAAGGACTAATGAACTAATTAATATTGAAAAAGATGGTATAAGCGGTACTATTAGCGGCACACAAATCAGAACTATTAATGCAGTACCTCTTCTTGCAACAGCACATTATTATACGGGTAAGAGAAGAGATCAATTTAGATTTTACTTTGGTGCCGGAGCAGGAATGTATTACATTAAACAGCGTTTAGAAATTGGATTGGTTGCATTTGAATCGGACAACTGGCATTTTGGTTTAGCACCGGAAGCCGGTGTTCTAGTTAGTATAAATCGTGATTTTATGATGATTTTAAATACAAAATATAATTATGCATTCTCTGCCGGTGAACCGCTAGACGGAGGTGACGATAATACTTATGCATACTGGGGCATAAATGTAGGATTTGTTTGGCAAAGCTTTTAAGGTATAGCTTATAGAGGGAGAATAATTCTAGCGGTTATGTCCCCTCAAATTTTTCTACAAAAAATAAAAACAATGAATATAATTACATCAATAAAATTATTAACCATATTTTCAATCATTTTTGTTTTATTGGGGTGTGAACAAAAGCAAATAATTGTTCCCCCAATAACAAAAATTCCAACAGGAGAATATCACACAGGTAAAATTGTGTGGCACGATCTGCTGACTGATGATGTTGAATCGGTTAAAACGTTTTACGGCGGATTATTCGGCTGGAAGTTTGATAACAGTGGAGATCTAAGCGGAGTATATACAACCATTCTTTTAAATGGTGAACCAATTGGCGGAATTGTTTCTCTTGAAAAAAGAGAGGATGGTGTTCAATATGCTTCTCAATGGATGGAATATATCTCTACTAATGATGTTGATAAAGCGGCTAGTTTTGCCAGCCAGAGTAATTGTAAAATTATACGTAAGCCGTTTGATATTATGAACCGCGGCAGATTAGCAATTTTCACAGATCCGCAGGGAGCATTAATTGCCGTTGTTAATTCTGCAACCGGCGATCCCGTTGATAAGGAACCCGATTATAATAACTGGCTCTGGAATGAACTATTAACTGATAATATTAATGAATCGCTGGCATTCTATAAAGCACTTTTTGGTTACGAGACAGAGCTTTTTAAAACTCAAACCGATGAAGACTATTATGTTCTCAGGGATAAAAAAAGAAGGAGAGCAGGTGTCATCCAAATTCCGTTTGATGAAGTAAAACCTAACTGGCTTCCCTTTATTGCAGTTGTAGATCCGGGTGAAGTAGAAGAGAAAGCAAAGACACTTGGAGGCACTATAATTTTAGGAACTGAAGGAATAGCAGGTAAGAATTCTGTTATCATTGCTGATCCTTCGGGAGCAGTATTTGCCGTAACTATGTGGCCATTACCAAAAGAAATTATGGATAAATTAAATGAAAAGAATTAAGTCCTTAATCGTTTTACTGTTATTACTTTTATCACTTCTTTTTATAGAAAGTTGCGGCGCCGGGCACGTTAGTGTTGGAGTAGGAGTTTATGTGCCGGGTGCATGGGGACGACCATATGGAGGTGGTTATTACCCTCCTGTTGGGATAGGGTATCCGATTTATTAAGTAATAAACTCATATTTATTATAGTCTTTTTTGCTCTGGTCAGATCGGATCCGTTAAGAAATATAGAATTTGAAATCCATTTCAAAGTTTAATATTATATTAATCGACAGGGATTTTTATAATAAATGATCTTGTTAAAAAGAAGTTATTTTTTAACTTAAAATAATATCTATGATATGTATTCAACTCTATCGGTGGACTGTTCCTCTTGGCGCTGGAATTGTAAACTATTCAGAATTGGTAGTCAGCCTTTGAATGCTTCCGTACATGCATATAGTAATGTTGTAAAGCCTGATTTAGGTTCTGATTGGTCTTTAAGGGCACAATTACAGTTTTTGTTTCCTAAATAATCCTAATGAATACGGAACCGAGTGGAATATTAGAATACAGATTACTCTTGTTATTATTGGACCGTTTAATTAAAAGATAATCCTTAATCAATTAACAAAATTGGAAAGACATGATGAAATCACAACAAACATATTTTTCAAAATCGAATTTGATAATATTATTTTTCATGATATCATTTTTTGTTTACCATCCGAATGTTTCGGCACAAAAATTTGAAATCACTCCCTTTTACGGTTACATGTTTGCAGGTAAAGTCACTGGGTATCAAGGTGATTTAAATATAAGAAACAATGGTATATACGGTTTTATGCTGGATATATCTGTCCACCCTGCAATGCAGGTTGAATTATTCTACAGTAGGACGGATACAAGGGCAGACTTTGTGGAATACCGCGGACCGACATACAAACTGACAGATGTGAGTGTTAACTATTTTCAGATCGGGGCATTAAGACATATAAATAAAACTAAAAATATTATCATATACGGAATTGGTACGCTTGGTGCTACATTGTTCTCACCATCCGGGGAGGGTTATAATGAAACTCCAATAGAATATTCTTACGAGGATTGGTGGCTCTTTTCCCTCACCTTTGGCGGCGGAGCAAAAATATTTCTTTCTAAAAAAATTGGTATTCGACTTGAAGGAAGGTTGATGATGCCAATTACCTGGGCTGGCGGTGGATTTATGGTTGGCACAGGTGGATCAGGATTTTATCTTGGAGGCGGTTCGGCAATTTTGCAGGCAAGCCTTACAGCAGG
>JAZGGS010000451.1:0-2986 GCA_036480595.1 Ignavibacteriaceae bacterium | reverse complement strand
AAAATAAATTTTCAAAGATTGGAATAATTGGTCTTGGTTATGTAGGTCTTCCGCTTGGTTTGGCATTTGCTGCAAAAGATTTTGATGTTTTGGGTTTCGATCTGGATGAAAAAAAAATCACTCTTCTTAACGATGGTAAAGGTTATCTGAAACATATAGATGAAGAAAAAATTAAGAGTGCAGTTTCCACCGGAAAACTTAAAGCAACATCAGATTTTCCCAGGTTACCTGAAGTTGATGCAATAATTATTTGTGTACCGACTCCATTAACAGAGCACCGCGAACCGGATATGTCTTATGTTAAAAATACTGCTATAACTATTGCTAAATATTTAAGAAAAGGACAGCTGGTAGTTTTGGAATCTACCACGTATCCAGGAACCACAGAAGAATTAATTCTTCCTCTTCTGGAAAAAGCAAAAAATTCCGGTAACCAAAATTTTGTAGTTGGTAAAGATTTTTATCTGGCTTTTAGTCCCGAGAGAGAAGACCCGAACAATCCTGATTATACAACAGCAAGCATACCAAAGGTTATTGGGGGCGTTACTCCACAATGTTTAGATGTTGCAAAAACTTTATATGACCAGGTAATTGTTAACACTGTCCCAGTTTCTTCACCAAGAGTTGCAGAAGCAACAAAGCTACTGGAAAATATATTCAGATCGGTGAACATTGCATTAGTTAACGAATTGAAAATGGTTTTTGATAAGATGAATATTGATGTTTGGGAAGTGATTGAAGCTGCCTCAACCAAACCTTTTGGCTTTAAAGCATTTTACCCGGGACCCGGTCTGGGAGGACACTGCATACCGATAGATCCTTTTTATCTTACCTGGAAAGCCAGGGAATTTGAATTGAATACAAAATTTATTGAGCTGGCAGGAGAGATCAATACTTACCAGCCATATTATGTTGTAGAAAAATCGATAGAAGTGCTGAATAAATTTAAAAAGGCACTTAACGGTTCAAAAATTTTGATTCTTGGTGCAGCTTACAAAAAGGATATTGATGATATGAGGGAATCGCCTTCACTTAAGCTAATTGAAATATTAATGGAAAGAGGTGCAGAAGTAGATTACCACGACCCACTCGTCGCAAGCTTACCGCGGATGAGAAGATATAATTATGAAATGGAATCTGTGGAATTAACAAAGAAAAATGTAACAGAATACGATCTTGTAATTTTGAGCACCGCTCATTCTTCATTCGATTATAAACTTATAGCAGAGAATGCAAAAATAATTGTTGATACCAGGAATGCTTTTCAGAGTCGCTCAATAAAATCCGAAAACATTTTTAAAGCATAATATAAAATAATTAATCGAAGTAAAGAACTTAAAACTTTTCTACTTCAGAAACTGCGTTCATTACCATCGCGGAGGTTATCTTTTCCATGCAGGATACTTCTTCAGAACAATACCTGTCGTAATAACACTTACAATCATCCTGTGCAGTAACTTTTTTACCCCGTCCGAATAAATCTATTTCGCTAATTGATGTTGGACCGAAGAGTGCAATTATTCTTTTATTTAATGCAGTTCCAATATGAAGTGCAAGAGTATCGGCAGTAATAAGCATATCGCAGATGTTTACAATAGCTGCAAACTCTCCCAATGAATTATTATAACCGGTATCAATCAAGAAACTATACTTGCTGCAAAGTTCTGCCATAAGATCTTTTTCATCCTGACCGCCCAGCAGCAAAAGCTGATAGTTCTCAGAGCTCAGTGATTCAATTAACTCTTCCCACCTATTAGCGGGCCATCCCTTGCTTGGCCACCTTGTACCCACGCCAACATTTAAACCAATAGTTGTATGCTGCTTTTTAAGTTTCCATTTTGCTGCGAAGAAATTTCCTTTCACACTATCAACATCAGATAAGTTTAAGATTGGTTTTGCAATTTTAGTTTTATCCAAATCTAAAATTTCGTACATGATTTGCTGGTGAGTTTGCTTATTCTCTTTTTTAAGATCATCAAACGCACTCATTGCGAGCCACTTATCAGCAGCTTTGGAAGTTGCTTCCACGTAACCTTTTTTATTCAGGACAAATCCTATCTTGTTTTTACTATTTGCTGATGCTGCGATGGAAGAGCTGATTTTAGATGTATCCAGGTTTATAACAATATCATACTCTTCAGCATTAATCCTGAAAAGAGCATCTTCTTCAAAAGTTATTATCTCATCTACAAAATCATTATTAGTAAAAAGCTGTGCGGCATTACTTTTTGTACACCACGTTATAAATGCATCAGGATATTTTTTTCGTAAAGGTGGTAAAATGGAAGTTGTTCTTAACACATCACCAATTGCATCAAGCTTAATGATAAGAATTTTATTCTTAATTGGTTTGTAGTGATTACATTCATCACACTTAACACCATCTTCTTTATGATATTTGCAGGGTCGATCCCCTTTAAAGTAAGCGCAATCAATCTTTAGCACAATTAAAATCCTTAGTGGAAAGTATAGTTATTAAAAAACTTTTATTCTCTTAATAATAATAACATTTTGGATTGTTCAATTCAAATGAGGTTAACCTGAAAAATGTTTATTTAAAAAAATAGATGTGAGGAATTTGAAGGGAAAAAGGGAGTGGGATCATAAAACTAAAATAAGACGGGTGTTCAAAGTTACATTATCAACCAATCCTGATTGATTAAAAGGTAAAATTATAATCATAAAAAAAGCTCGATTCATTAAAAATCGAGCTTAATTAAAATCAATATTTTTTTCGATTATTTCATCAACATCATTTTCTTAGTCTGTACAAAATCACTGCTCTCAATTCTGTATATGTATACTCCACTTGGTAAATTACTTGCATTGAAGGTTACTTTATAATTACCAACTTCGTAGCTTCCTTCTGCAATGGTTTCTACAAGTTCTCCTAGCATATTGTAAAGGTTTAGTTTTAGTTGTGTTTGCTTTGGTAACGAGAATCTTATAGTTGTACTGGGATTAAAAGGATTTGGATAATTCTGTG
>JAZGGS010000450.1:0-5015 GCA_036480595.1 Ignavibacteriaceae bacterium | reverse complement strand
GACCTTATGCGGAAGATATGCTTATCTGGGAATACACAATTCATAACAAGAGCGGACAATACCTTGATAATGTTTATGTTGGATATTACGCAATCTTCAGACCTGATTATGATAACAAAGATTATATTAATCTTATAGACAGCAATCCGGAAGATGAACATACTAACGGCGATTTTGTTTACATCTGGGATATCAATAATACAAAAGATGGTGCATGGGAAAATGATCCAACAGATATGGGAATTGTTGGATTAAATATTCTTGAAACTCCTCAGGATTCGGGTGTTACAGATTTTCACTACTTTAACAGGGAAGTTGCTCCTAAAACCGATGAACAAATGTGGGCTATAATCAGCAGTAATCCTGATGATCCGAACCTGCAATTGCCGGGAGCATTTTTCCATGGAGCAAACCGGCGCATAGATGAAACCCATCCCGATAGTCTAGAACTGTACTTTCCTGAAGGTGCACCGATAAATTATTTTATAATGACAGGTCCTATCAGTTTACAGCCCGGTGAAACTGTTGTTTCTTCCGTGGCAATTGTAATGGGCAGTTCCGGCTCAGTTCCTTTCGATGCCGATACAACCGATCTGATGAACAATATGAGAGTGACGCAGCAGATGTATGAAAGAGGATACCAGGGTTCCGGTCCGCCTAAAACTCCTGTTGTTAAAGGCACAGCATACGATAAACAGGTTCGTATTGTGTGGGATTCTGATGCGGAAAATTCTAAAGATAATCTTACAGGCAAATATGATTTTGAAGGATATAAAATTTACAGAAGTGATGACCTTGGAAAAACCTGGGGAACTCCAATTACCGATCATTACGGAACTGTGATTGGCTATAAACCAATAAAAATATTTGATCTGATTGACGGCATTAAAGGGCTTGATCCCGCATTTAATCAATCGCTTGGAGATGATACGGGGCTTAAGCATAGTTTTACGGATGATAACCTGATAAACGGAATTGATTATTGGTATTGTGTAACATCTTATGATATGGGTAACCAAATTCCAGATAGTTTGGAGCAATCTTACCAATCGGCGCTGGGGCATTCAACAATGGAATCTCACACAGTGTCGGTTATTCCAGGTGTTCTTCCACAAAATTATTCAGATCCTTTTTATGATCCCGAACTGAATCCCGAAGGTTCTATCCCTCCAATCGGAGGTGTCTGCGAGGGTGTTGTAAAACTTGATATCATTCAACCTGATTCAATAACCGGCGATGATTATTTGATAACTTTTGTTGATTCAACTTTAGAAGTTATTGGGGCAGATACAAACTATGTTCTTGGTTTTAATCTTTACAGGATTTCGGCTGAAACAAATGATACAACAATTCTGCTCGATCATCACCTCTTCTCAAACGAAACTGAAGATAACTTACCTGTAACTGATGGGTTCCGGTTAGTTGTTCTTAATACTCCATCCGGAGCTTCATTTGCTGACTGGACTCTGGTAAACGGCGATACTTCTACATTCTATTGGAATACAAAACCTCACGAAAGATATATCGGCAGCCCGGACGTAGTGCAGGAAGAAATTTACACCGTTGATGATTACAGGGTTACAATCGATACTACACTATCCGGCGGATTGAGTGCACGTTTATATGATTTTTTTAGTGGTATATCTTATGATGATTCAGTTTATCATCTGTCGCTAAAAGTAGAAGTTATTTCTGATCCGGAAAACCCGGAAGATGTTAGTGAAAATACCTGGCTTATAGAATTTGCTGTTACGGCACCATGGGAAGGGTACAGGCAATATTATTACAGCCCTATTGGGTGGGATTTAATTCCAGGCGGGGCAGCTTATACTGCCGGAAGCCCCGGGTTCTACGAAAAATATCCTGATCTATTAAATTTTGAAAAATATTTAATTGATGAAATAACTGGTGATACAACCTATACAGGACTTTTACTCCATACAAATCATCAGCCGGATACTTACATAAACGCTTACGGCGATGTTGTTACACATATTGCTGTTGCTCCTTCGCATGGTGACCAGTTTACGATTTTAACTTATAAACCGTTCAGGGAAGAAATATATTATGAGTTCAGTACAAGCAAGGCAAAGTATTCTTCTACACAACAGGTTGATCTGAATATAATTCGTGTTGTGCCCGATCCTTATATAGTTTCCAACGAATGGGAAACATCTCAATTCGGTAAAAAATTAATGTTCAACCATCTTCCTAATGAATGTAAAATATCTATCTTCACAGTTTCGGGAGATCATATTGTGGACCTTTATCACAACGATAGTAAAGGTTTTATGTTTTGGGATATGCGTTCATACAACGACCAGTTTATTGCTTATGGTTTATACGTTTATGTTGTATCTATTCCAAACGGACAGAAGAAAGTCGGTAAGTTTCTTGTCATAAAATAATTGGCAGATCATTTGGAGATTTTGTAAATGAAAAAAATAATAACCGTAATACTTTTTGTAGCGCTGCAGGCAGTTAACTATGGCGGAGGTTTTTCAAAAGTCGGTACTACCGCAGCACAGTTTTTAAAAATTGGTGTAGGTGCAAGGGCAATGGGTCTCGGCGGTTCTTATACTGCTTTGGCAAACGATGTAACTTCACTCTACTGGAATCCTGCCGGGATAACCAATATTAATAATTTCTCGCTCGCTGTGTCTCACTCGGAATGGTTTGCAGAAATCTCCTACGATTTTGCCGGCGTTGTGCTTCCGCTGAGCACGAGTGATATCATTGCTCTTAATGTTGTTGCACTTAATACTGGGGAGCAGGAAGTTACAACTGTAATCCAGCCGGAAGGTACAGGAGTATTTTACGATGTAAGTGATCTATCAATTGGTTTGAGCTACGCGCGCTTATTAACAGACAGGTTTTCCGTGGGATTGACTGTTAAATATATTCAGCAAAATCTTTATAATGAATCTGCCAGCACGTTTGCTGTTGATATTGGAACAACTTTGCGCACGGGTTTTCACGATCTTATTATCGCTATGAGCATGACCAATTTTGGCGGTAATATGAAACTTGAAGGACATGATTTAATTACGATAAGCAATACCAATAACCAGGCTTCCGGCAGTTACAATCCTGATGCGCGACTTAAAACAGAACCATGGCCGCTGCCGCTTATGTTCCGTGTAGGAATTGCAATGGATATAATAGGCGGAAGTGATCCTTTTATCGATTCTGAAATGAACCGCTTTACGATGGCAATAGATGGTGTTCATCCGAATGATAACACAGAAAAAGTGAACATAGGGGGTGAATATGCATGGAACGAAACAGTTTTCGCACGGCTTGGTTATAAAATAAATTACGATGTTGAAAAATGGACTTTTGGTGTTGGAGTAAAAGTTGATTTCGGTACGCAGCAAGCAGGTTTTGATTATGCGTTAGTTGATTTCAAGGATTTAGGTAAGGTATCCCAGTTTTCTCTGCAGGTAAGTTTGTAACTTATTAACCACTTATCAATTTAACTCAATACTTTTATTTGGTAAATATTAATTATTTCTAGATATTATGTTTTAACACATAATATCTTAATTATCAATTTTCAATAACATTTCCAGGAGGAAGTTTTATGAATAAACTCTTTAATGTTTCAGCTATCCTGAAATTTCAGGTTATGGTAATAGCAATTAGCAGCCTGATTCTGATTATTGGCTACGAGTCGAAAGCCCAGAATAAAGAGGGGTTGAAAAAAGAAATTGAACCGCATGTAATGGCTGCAAACCAGATAGATGCAGGAAGGTATCTTTCCATAATTGCAGGATGTAATGACTGCCACACAGAGGGTTACCTACAGGCAGAAGGAAATATACCTGAAGAGGATTGGTTTGCCGGTTCATCATTAGGTTGGCAGGGTCCCTGGGGAACAACATATCCGTCAAACCTTCGTTTGATAGTACAGGATAACACCGAGGAGGATTGGGTTTCTATTCTTCACGAAAGAGAAGATTTGCCGCCTATGCCATGGATGAACGTAAATCAGATGAGCGAAAAGGATGCTAAGGCAATATACCACTATATAAAATCTTTAGGACCAAAAGGGGATTACGTACCTGATGCTCTGGATCCTGGTGTAGAACCGGAAACACCGTATCTTTCAATGATGCCATTAAACTTACCTGAATAAATTTTTTGTGCTGGGTAGTTGGTATAGCCTGCTACTCAGCTTATAAAAAATTAGACCTACCTAGAAACTTAAAACGATAGTATAATGTCAGAACAAAAAACTTTATGTACATGGGAATAAAAAGAGATTGAAAAGTACTCTGCTGACCTGATAAAACTAGTAGCTAATGCTAAATATTTTTATAAAAAATGTGCAAGCTCAGCATAAGATAAAGATGTATTGTATAAACCAAAAAAATTTAAGTAATAGAGATTAGAACTTAACCTTCAACAAGCTTACGGCACAATAGCGGCAGCTCCTTCAAAACGATTCCTTTTTGCTTCATCTCCTGGCGGCTGGGGCTATTCTAATTGATCACTTCAACAATTCTTCCAGGTAATATTTATTTATGTTTAATAAAGTGATATGTTTAAATAAGAAAAATAAAATATTAATACAGATTTTTTCTTGTTCCACTTAACAAAAATATTTACCAACCAACTGATGAAAAATTTAACGTGAATAATTTAAATGAAAACTCCGAAGCTGATTTTGCCATTCGCATAGCCGGCGAAGGTGGCGAAGGTGTTATAAGCTGCGGAGAATTGTTTGCACAGGCGGCTGCCAGAACAGCATATCATGTATTTACTTACATAACCTATCCTGCCGAAATAAAAGGGGGTTTTTCGATGATACAGATACGAATACGGTCCGGTCGGATTTATTCAATTGGTAGTTCAGTAGATTATCTTATAGTTTTTAACCAGCAAGCATACGATACAACTATAAGTGATCTTAAAGAAGGGGGGATACTTATTTATGATCCGGATGAAGTTGAGATAACAGATGATCATAATGTTAAATATTACCCTATACCTCTTAACAAACTTGTTACAAG
>JAZGGS010000449.1:0-2151 GCA_036480595.1 Ignavibacteriaceae bacterium | reverse complement strand
CATAAAGCTGTGGGATGGATGCTTAGAGAAGTGGGAAAACAGGATTTGAATACATTGGAGAAGTTTCTTAAACCACGATATAATAAAATGCCGAGAACAATGCTTCGCTATTCAATTGAAAAATTTCCCGAGAAAAAAAGAAAAAAATATTTAAAAGGAAAAATCTAAAATAAAATGAAACGAGCATGAAAAACCATATACAAACAAGAAAATGATTGCAATGCGAGTTCCATATGACCTTAATTTAAAATTATAAACATATGAAAAAGAGAAAGAATATTTCATCAGGAGCAATCTGGGAAGATAAGGTTGGCTATTCACGTGCAGTAAAGGTTGATGATCTGATTGAAATATCAGGGACAACTGCTGTAAATGGCAGTGAGGTAGTTGCTGTTGGTGATCCGTATGAGCAAACAAAATTCATTATAGAAAAAATTTCTTCAATTCTTGAAGAAGTTGGGAGTTCATTAAAAGACATAGTTAGGGTTAGGATTTATGTACGCGAGATTTCTCATTGGGAAAAAGTAGGAAAAGCATTTTCCGAATATTTTAAAGATATAAAACCTGCAGCAACTTTAGTTGAGGTGAGTTCATTAATTGATCCGCAATTACTTGTGGAGATGGAAGCCACCGCAATAATCACTGAATGAAGTTAAAAATTTCGTATCTCATTTAAGCAGTTACATCCGATTTTTGTTAACATTAGTCGTATTGAAAACAGTTAAAAATAAGGAGATTGTTTCCTCATTTTGCAATAAAACAATTCTGTTATAAATTACATTATTATTATAAAGATTTTAAAAGCATAAATAACTTATGAAACGAGTCCCGATGAACCTGCCTGTCCGGTAGTCAGGTCTGGACGAGTTCCATATGACCAAAACAAAAAATTATAAACAGATGAAACGAAAAACCAAAGACAATGTATTAAACAGAGAATCAATTTTCTTTACAGACGAAGAAGACCCGCGCACTTATTCTCTTTCAAACCAATTTGCCGAACACATGGAATTTGAACTGGTTAAGGATAAAATTACATCAACGGGAGATGATGCCTATTTTGCGTTATCATTAGCTGTCCGCGATCGACTGGTTAGAAGATGGCTTCGAACCCAAAATCAATACTATCAAAAGGATGTTAAAAGAGTTTATTACCTCTCGTTAGAGTATTTAATGGGCAGACTTTTAGGTAATGCTCTTATAAACATGGACCTTTATGACGAATGCTATAACATCCTTAAGAAGGACGGTTACAGCTTAGAAGAAATCAGAGATTTTGAAGATGATATGGGTTTGGGTAATGGAGGTCTCGGTCGACTTGCTGCTTGTTATTTAGATTCAATGGCTACTCTGGAACTTCCCGCGTTTGGTTATGGAATCAGGTATGAATACGGAATTTTTGAACAGGAGATCGAAAATGGTTATCAGGTTGAGTATGCTGATAGCTGGTTAAGCGGCGGAAATCCTTGGGATATAATGAGAAGAGAGCTATCCTTCAGAGTTAAATTTTATGGTAAGGTTAAGCGAACCGAAAATCCTGATGGTACTTATTCATTTGAATGGGTTGATACTGAAGATGTTCAGGCACTTGCTTATGATGTGCCGATACCTGGTTATAAAAATAACACTGTAAATAATTTACGCCTATGGCAGGCAAAAGCATCTAAAGATTTTAGTTTTAAGGATTTTAATCTTGGTAATTATGTTGCCGCAGTAGCAAGTAAAAATGATTCGGAAACAATATCTAAAGTTCTTTATCCGAATGATAGTTATGTAGAAGGTAAATTCCTCCGGCTTAAACAACAATACTTTTTTGTTTCTGCAACTTTACAGGATATAATAAGAAAGTATAAAGTCAGCCATGATTCCTTTGATAATTTTGCGAAGAAGACAGCCATTCAGTTAAATGATACTCATCCTGTTATAGCAATACCCGAATTAATGCGAATCTTACTTGATGAGGAAAAAATAAGCTGGAATAAAGCATGGGATATAACTTCTAAAACATTTGCTTATACAAACCATACAGTTGTTCCGGAAGCACTTGAAGAATGGTCAATTCAACTTTTCGAGGAATTGCTGCCGCGTCATCTCCAAATAGTTTACGAAATAAACAGAAGATTTTTAGAAGATGTTAAGAAAAACTATACT
>JAZGGS010000448.1:0-2286 GCA_036480595.1 Ignavibacteriaceae bacterium | reverse complement strand
CGGAACAATTGAAGTAGATGGCAACGATATAATAGTTGACGGCGACAGGATAATGATAAGCGCTGAAAGAGATCCTGCAAACCTTGAATGGGGAAAGCTTGGAGCCGATATAGTTATAGAATCCACTGGTGTTTTCAGAACCAAAGAAGCATGTTTAAAACATGTAGAAGCCGGTGCAAAAAAAGTGATTCTTACGGTTCCGCCAAAAGGTGAAATTGATGCAATGGCTGTACTTGGAGTAAATGATGAAGTATTAACGGGTAATGAGCAGGTTATTTCTAATGCATCCTGTACAACTAACTGCCTTGCACCTATGGTTAAGGTATTAAATGATAGTTTTGGTGTTGAGAAAGGATTTATGACTACTGTTCATTCTTATACTAATGATCAAAGATTGCTGGATCTTCCGCACAGTGATTTAAGAAGATCACGTGCTGCCGCTTTATCAATAATTCCAACAACAACCGGTGCCGCTAAAGCAGTTGGCAAAGTTATACCGGAATTAAATGGAATGCTTGATGGATTTTCACTAAGAGTTCCCACTCCCGATGGTTCCATAACTGATTTAGTTGCTACACTTAAAAAGGAAGTTACTGTTGAAGAAGTGAACGCTGCATTTAAAAAAGCTGCGGATGGTGATTTAAGAGGTATCCTTGAATATACTGATGAGCCGATCGTCTCGGCAGATATAGTTGGAAATCCACATTCCTGTATTTTCGATTCACTTTCTACAATGGCAAACGGTAACCTTGTAAAAGTTGTTGGCTGGTATGATAATGAATTCGGTTACTCTTGCAGAGTGGTTGATTTAATTAAAAAAATTGTTTGATTGAATGTTGAAACTGTGTAGGGAATGGATTCAAACCATTTCCACAGCCTGATAATCCGCGCCCGGGGAAAACCTGTTGCAAAATATTTTATGATAAGGTAAAAAATGAACAAGCTTTCAATCGATTCCGTAAATTTTAAGAATAAAAAAGTATTAGTTAGAGTTGACTTTAACATTCCGCTGGATGAAAATCAAAACATAACAAACGATATTAGAATAAAATCATCTTTACCAACAATTAAAAAATTGGTTGATGACGGCGGAAAAGTAATTTTAATGAGTCATCTTGGAAGACCGAAAGGTGAAAGAAAACAGGAATTTACTTTAAAGCCCGCCGCGGTAAGATTAGGCGAACTGCTTGGTAAAGAAGTTAAGCTGGCTCCTGATTGTATTGGCGAAGATACTGAAAAGCTGGTAAACCAAATGAATCCCGGCGATGTTATTCTTCTTGAGAATGTACGCTTCCATAAAGAAGAAACCGAAAACGAGCCGGGTTTTGCAAAACAACTTGCAACACTTGGTGAAGTTTATGTTAATGATGCTTTTGGTTCTGCACACAGGGCGCACGCTTCAACCGAAGGAATTACAAAGTATGTTGAAACCTGTGCAGCAGGTTACCTTATGCAGAAAGAGCTCGATTATCTTGGCAGCGCTCTTACTGAACCAAAAAGACCATATTGTGCAATTTTAGGGGGAGCTAAAATCTCAGGTAAGATTGATGTTATAAATAATCTGCTCGATAAAGTAGATACGCTTATTGTTGGCGGCGGAATGGCATTTACATTCTTTAAAGCGCAGGGTAAAGAAATTGGTAAATCACTGCTGGAAGAGGAGAAACTGGATCTCGCCGGCAAACTTCTTAGTAAATTAGAAGATTCCAAAGCAAAGTTTCTGCTTCCTGTTGATATTGTAGTTGCTGAAGAATTAAGAAATGATTCCCCGGCAGAAACCGTTAGTGTGGATAATATTCCTTCAAACAAAATGGGGTTGGATATAGGGATGGAAACAATTAAATTGTTCAAAAATGAACTGATTAAATCGAAGACTATTGTTTGGAACGGTCCTATGGGAGTTTTTGAAATGGATAACTTTGCTGAAGGAACTGTGGAGATTGCAAAAGCGCTTGCGGATGCAACTTCAAACGGCGCTATTACTGTTATTGGCGGCGGCGATTCTGCAGCAGCCATAAGTAAAAGTGGTTTAGAAAAACAGGTGTCTCATGTTTCAACTGGCGGTGGCGCATCCCTGGAATTTCTTGAAGGGAAAACACTCCCGGGTGTTGCTGTGCTTACAGATATTTAATAATGTTTAAGTAAAGGAATAATTTGAGTAATTCGTATAGACCTAGAGGATTTGGTGGATTTAGAGTTTTTCCACAAGTGATTAAAAATCTTTTAATCATCAATGCTGCAGTATTTTTTCTGCAGATAATCGGAAGCAGTATTAATGCAGATGGA
>JAZGGS010000447.1:0-2088 GCA_036480595.1 Ignavibacteriaceae bacterium | reverse complement strand
CTTGGTAAGAGCCTGTCCCGCCCTGGCGGGAAGAGGGATTTAAGGGTGAGGTTGGAATCGTAAATCTGATTTTTGTTGATGGATTAAATGGATTTGGGTAGTTTTGATATAATTCAAAATCATCAACGGTTAGTGTTGCATCAGCAATAATATTTGTAACGTTTGTATTATATGTAACATCAAATTGTCCTCCTACACCAGCAGGTAAAGTTAAAATACGGTTAACAGGATCATAATTTGTATAAGATTGTCCATCATGTATAACCTGGGCAATGATCAAGTTTGTATCTTTAATAGCAAGAGGTGTAAGTAATATTTCTCTTTCTGTTGGCAGCGGATAAAAATTATAATGTAAAGTAACGGGTTGGTTAGTATAAAACAGGTTACCGTACAAGTAGGTATAATAACCAGTTTCGATTGAATGATACCCGGCTTTGCCTGAATTTCCTTTGGCTTCATTCCAGGCAAATCCACCGTAACGCGTACGGTCTGCATAAACCTCACCATTCACGTGATCAACAAAGTAATTCATAAAAAAGTTAATAGTTTCATCAGCCATTTGCAGATACCAGTATTCCCCTGTGATATTGTACATTTGAAGTCCAGCAACGATCGCTTGTTCCATCTGCCACCACGCTTTGGCTGAATCTTGCAGTCCCCACAAAAGCATCTCGCCTGTTACCCTGTTAAAATCTTTATACGGTCCACCGAAATCATGATCATACCCGTTTACCCAAACATCATTAATTAAATATTCTGCAGCACTTACATAGCTAGTATCCGGGAACAATTGATCAATCCTGGCTAAACACCACCCGGCTTTTAGAACGTGACCCATTATAGTCATCGTTTGGTTGTTATCCCAATTCCAATCCGAGTCAAACTTTTCTACGAATCCGATTGCCTGCTGCGGCATGCTGCCAACAAGGTGTTGTTTTATCTCAGTTGCAAGTTCCTGCAAACGTACTTTATACGGGTCGGCTTCGGTCATCAAGTAGAGATACAGCAAATGGGTAGTAATTGCATCAACCGTTGCATTAAAACTTTTATCCCAAACATTTTGATTATCAAAATTTGCCTTATCATAATACCCGAGAAATTGAGATCGTGTATCCCAATAAATATTTTCCAGATGTTCATACCCCCGCACCAACCAATTCCATGCAGTAGTATCACCGGTAGCTTCGTAATAAGCAGCAATTCCCAGTAAGGCATAGTGCTGGTAAAATGCAGTTTTGTTATTTAGGGGAAACACCGGGTTGCCATTAATATCAATTTCCTGAAACCATCCGTCGTAAGTGTTGTCCCAGGCATGAGCATACATCCAGTTCAATGCTGTTTTGGCGAAACCAAGATAAGTTGTATCTCCGGTTAGCATATAGGCACGAGTTAAGCCATAAGCGTTTCTCGATTGCGTAAGCATATTTTTATTTGTGCCCCAACCGGTTATTACGTTACCGTATTTATCAATATTAGTAAAAAATCCCCCGATTTGTTCATCCCAGGTTTGCAGCCAAAACTGTGCACAGCTATCTGTATAGCCAATTGCAAGCGAAGGATTTTGTAAATACGGTGAGGTTGGAGAATATTGCGCTAAGGATAAGGAGCAAACAGACGCTGATAATATAATGGTAATTCTTAAAACAAACTTTTTCATTTTTAACACCAAGTAAGTTTAAGAGGCATTTATAAAAACGCTTCATTAAAATTTATTTTAAACTTACTGATATTATTTCATCAATACCATTTTCTTCGTTTCAACAAAATTACCTAGGCGAAGCTGATAAAAATAAATTCCACTTGGAAGACTTGAAGCATCGAATTCTACTTCATAATTACCCGCAGACTTTTCTTCGTTCACAAGAGTTGCAATTTCGTTTCCTAAAACATCGTAAACCTTCAGACTCACAAATCCGATCTCCGAGATTCGAAATTTGATATTGGTCTTAGGGTTAAATGGATTTGGATAATTCTGCTCAAGTGCAAATGTTATTGGCAGTTCCATTTCCGGATCATCTACATTAACAGTAACATCATATTTCAATTTTAGAGAGGGGTCTGCCCATAAATTGTTAACCTGCTTCATAT
>JAZGGS010000446.1:0-2126 GCA_036480595.1 Ignavibacteriaceae bacterium | reverse complement strand
CCGCTGATTTTGCCATCATAATCTGTTGATAATTTTTCTTTCGAAAAAGTATCGGAAACATTGGCACTTGCTCTAATAAAATTCACACCGGCTTCAATTGTTCCGAAGAGATTCTGTTGAAAATAATATCTTACACCAGCCATAACCGGGATTGATGTTATATAAAAATCATAGGTTGACCCACCGACAGCAATCCTTGGTATTGTGCTGTTATATGAATTAAAGGAACCTGATATGACGGCAGATATTTTTTCAGTAAAAACATATTCACTTACAATAGAGCCGCCGACACCTGTTTTAGCAATATTGTTAAATGAACCGGCAGGAAAATTAACATTAAATGAAGCACCAAGATTAAATTTGCTTTGCGCTAATGCTGTGGTAATAAAAAATAATAATACTAAAATGGTAAGTGAAAAATATTTCATGTTATTACCCTAAAAATGTTTGAGAATTCAGAGTGTAGAATACGTTAAGAACAAGTTAAAATAATTCATTGTTCTTTCAAATGTACAATAAGTATTTATAAAAACTGAAGTGGTACGGGGAAGAATATTATTTGAGAAGCATCATTTTCTTTGTTTCAATAAAATTACCTGCTCTTAGTTGGTAGAAATATACACCACTTGGTAGTCCGCCTCCGACGGATTGATGAATCAAATCCCTACTGAACTCAACTTCATAAGTTCCTGCTCCGCCTGTGGCGGATTCTTCATTAACCAAAGTTGCAACTTCTCTTCCTAAAATATCGTAAACCTTCAAAATCGTAAATTGGCCTGTCCCGCTTCCTGCGGGAAAATCGTAAATCGTATATTTGATTGTTGTACTTGGGTTAAAAGGATTCGGATAGTTTTGGAATAACATAAAATCACCCGGTTGTTCGGATTCATTTTCTGCAATATAATTCGGATCGAATTTACTGATTGTTACAATCCCTCCATCCGGAATAACCTCACCCATTACAACCGTAGAAGTATCCATTATAAATGATTCCAGCACATCTGTTCTGCTGCCCTGCTCTAAGAGTGCAAAATCCCAATCAGGTGGTATAGTTATGTAAGCGGTAAGCGGGTAATCATAAATTTCATCGCTAAGGTTATCACCTACTTCAATTTCAATTACATCATTATTTTGTGAAATGATATTATAGTAAAAACTTTCCCGTTCTTTAACATACTTTGTAATTGTTGCAATTGTTTCTATCCATATTTCTTTGTTGCTGCTCTTTGTATCCAGCCAAATGCCAAGAGAAGTAAGCCATTCGTTACTTATCGGATGATGTGATCCTTCTCCTATAAGAGCATTAAGTTCACTAAAAGGAACAACTTCGTGAGCTAATTGAATTCCCCATTCTTCGTTTGTAATTAAGTTGTTTATCCAATCAATAAAAGCATAAAGCTCATCAAGATCATCATCAGGCGAATTCCTCGGCATACTAAATTCTACCGTGTATGAGGAAAGATTATACCAATCTTTTCCGTTTATTTCAGAAGGATTCGGATAAATACCAACTGCCCTTGCAGATTCATAATAGATGCTTGCTATAGAATCTATCAATCCGTTATGCATTGCATAAGGATAAGCAAATGTTATACATTTTTGGTTTGTCACTCTTTCGTTTATCATTCTTCTTGAGTGGTACATTTCGTAGTGTACAGTACCGGGAGTTAAAGTATCACCAACAGGTAATTGCGTTAGTGAATCATGATTCAATGTGTGCGATCCTAACTCATGTCCTTCATAGCTCATCTCTTCAAACATTTGCCATGTACCGTAACGCCATATACCGGGTAAGCTGTCTGTTAAAAACGGAGGAAGAATATAAAACGTACCTCTAAAATCAAACTGGTTAAATATTACTCGAGCATTTTCATATTGTGAAATAAACCCATCATCAAATGAAAATGAAAAAGCAGAATTTCTGTCATCAGCCCAGTTAGTAATACTTATTATTCCATAGCTGTTGGCTTTGGAAACTAAGCCACTTTCATTCCCGGAAGAATTTGAATGAAGATACTCAACAGGAAATAATGCTGCGAAAATGAAACAAAGAAAAATGTGGAATTTAGCCGGCTTATTTAAGATTATGTTCAATTTTAATTTCAAGTTAAAGTTATCAGCTTTTT